>DASVVA010000026.1:0-2485 GCA_036386775.1 Minisyncoccota bacterium | reverse complement strand
CGCGTGCCGTATACCTTGTCGGCAACCGTGCGATACAGGTCGGCAATCATCTCCATGCCCTGCTCGTAATCCTTGAATGCCTCGTAAAACTCGAGCTGGGTGTAGTCCTGCAGATGCTCAAAGGACATTCCTTCGTTGCGGAATATACGTCCGATCTCAAAGACCTTTGGTAGGCCTGCGACCATAAGTCGCTTCTGCCAGAGTTCGCCGGCGGAAATGCGCAGGTAAACGTCGATATCAAGCGCATTGTGGTGCGTCACAAATGGGCGCGCGTCTGCCCCACCCGTTGTAGTTTCAAGCACTGGTGTCTCTACTTCAACAAAGTCCCGTTCTAGAAGATAAGTACGGATAGTATTCCAAAAGACTGAGCGCCGGGCGACGCGCGCGGAGAGTTCAGGCGTGAGGAGTATGTCGAGATAGCGCTTGCGGTACCGCTCGTCTTCGTCCTTGATGCCGAACCACTGGTCTGGAACCGGCTGAAGCGACTTGGCCAGCATGCGCCATTCGCGTACCGAAAGCGACTGCATGCCGCGCTTAGTCGTATACGCTTCGCCGTGCGCTTCTATGATATCGCCTCCGTCTACGACGGAACGAAAGAAGACGAGTTTCTCTTCACTAAGCTCATCTGCCTGTATGACTAATTGTGTCTTTCCGCTGCCATCAACAAGGTCTGCAAAAACAACGCCCCCCTGGTCTCGAATCGACATGATGCGACCAGCAAGGCTTACCATTTCGTTTGCCGCAGCGAGTATAGCGTGGTTATCAAGAAACTCTGAAGCTGTGTGCGTACGACGCGTGGTCGCAGGATACGGGTCCACTCCCGCTTCGCGTAGACGGTCCAGTTTCGCTATCCGTTCTTTGCGGATGCTTTCTAAGCTCGACATATGTTTCCTAGCCTAGCATAAGGAGCCCCCTAACTATCAAAAGGCAGTTTTGGACAGGTCTTTTTGTTAACCCAAATCTTCTCTACGCAACCTTTTCGATCGTATAGGTCTGCTTTCCGTTAGGAGTCTCGAACGTAAACACCTCGCCCTTCTTCTTTCCCATGAGTGCTGCGCCGAGTGGCGAAACGTGAGATAGCTTGTGGATCCGCATGTCGGCCTCCTCACTCCCTACGATTGTGTATTGATGTGCCTCTGCAGTTCCCTCTTTCTTTATGGTGACCACTGAACCGAAGCCGACGACGTCCTTTTTTTTGCCGTCAGTAACGATCTTGGCGCGTTTGACGAGTTCCTCAAGCTTACGGATACGCTCCTCAGTTGCAGCCTGAAGCTCGCGAGCCTCCTGGTACTCCGCGTTTTCTGAAAGGTCACCCAGCGACCGTGCATACTCCAGGTTCTTGGCGATTTCGGTCCTGCGGACGGTCTTCAGTGTCTCGAGTTCTTTAACCATCTCATCGAACTTTTCCTGGCTCACCATTGTTTCTTGCTCGGTCATGTATTTCTTATGAATTTATCTCATTCTACGTGGCGGGGCCTGCGCGTCAACGTCAGCAGGAAAAGGCGCGCAAATCATTATTATTTAAAATATTCAGGGGCGGTTTGACTCAGCTCAGAAAGCGCGCGGTTGGCAACGTACACGGCCCCAACGGTCGTGCCTGCGGGTCCACGGTCCATTAGAACAACAAAGACGTACTTGGGGCGTTCATATGGCCAGAACCCAACCGCCCACATGTTGTAATACTCATTATTAATTCCAAGCTGCGCCGTACCTGTCTTTGCTGCAATGCGCCCGGGAAGCGGCGCAAGACCAACGGCCGTACCTCCCTCAGTCACTCCCATCCGCATTCCCTCGCGCGCGACGCGAAGCGCGTCAGCACTGATCTCCATCCGTTGACTCTGCGGTTGCTGCCCGGCAAGTATCGTGGGGCGCACGAGAAGTCCACCGTTAGCGACCGCTGCCGTGGCGCGCGCTGCACCCAATACGGTCACCTGCATGCCGTACTGTCCGATCGAGGTGTTGTACGTGTCGCCAAGTCGCCAGTCCTCACCAAAGCGCTCTTTCTTCCAAACAGGTGTCGGAACTGTACCGTATGCTTCGTTAGCTAGTTCGATACCCGTGGGGCTCGTAAAGCCGAAGGCCCGGAACCAATGATTGATGCGTTCGATACCCAGACCGCGCTGATCACCATATCCGCCGCCGATAGCGTAGTAGTACACGTCGGAGGAGACAGCAATAGCGCGGCGCGCGTCTACCCAACCGTGAGCTTTCCAGTCCTTGAATATGGAGGGGCGCGAGGGGTCGTAGGGGTTAGGTATGGAAATGAATCCGGCAGAGTAAATGGACTTTTCAGGCGAAATAATGCCGTCCGTGAGTGCTCCCGCCGTCTCCATCGGCTTCACGATCGAGCCTGGGGTATAAAGGCCGGAAATGGCACGATCGAGATACGGCTGTCGTGAGTCATTTGCGTAGCCAGAGATCACATCGCCTGGCGTTCCTTTCGAAAGCACATTCGGGTCATACTCCGGATACGAAATAAGTGCAT
>DASVVA010000025.1:0-9333 GCA_036386775.1 Minisyncoccota bacterium | reverse complement strand
CTGGCCAACAGCTATTTCGACTGACGCTTCCTCCTTCAACTCCCTTATTAAGGTGTCAGGGAGGAGTTCCTTGAACTCTGCGCCCCCTCCGGGAAGCGTCCACAGTTTTTGGCGACTTACGTCTTTAACGAGCAAGATTTTGCCCTCCTCGTTTTTGATGAGCGCAAATATGCCTATATCCATATATAGAGTCTAGCAAATATTCGAAAATTCTTATTTTGAGTTAGATCGTTTATCAAGCAGCCAGCGTACTGACTTACTTACTTTCTTATCTTTGCGGTGAATGCACCCCATCCAGCAACAAGGGCGGCGCTTCCCCTCGACAAGTTCCGAAACGACTCTGCGTACATGATCTTTCCGGGTCTCTGGAGACTTAACGGAAATAGTCCAACAAATCCATTCATTCCGGGCAAGGGGCGTAATGTCCTCCCATTTAACGACTGATTTTGGTGAAGCAGTGAGGGCCTTCTTAAGATCTGCTGGTATTACATGTACTGTTCCGGAAGCTACCTTCATAGCAAGAATAGTAACAAATCGAGCTGCGGGACTAGGATTCGAACCTAGATAGCTGGTGCCAGAAACCAGAGTCCTACCATTAGACGATCCCGCAATGCATAAGACGGCAGAGCCGTCTTTGCGTAAATACGATACGCGAAATAATCGCGGTTTTCAACCGGAGCCTTAGCCCGCAGAGCTGATGATGATTCCCATCAGTATGAGCGATACAAGGTAGTAACCGGCGACAATGAACCAGTACTTCCACGGGCGGTTCTCCCACAGGACACTGCCCAGGGTGACGGGTGCCACAAAGCCGAGCCACATCCAGATACCAGCAGATACGCCGGTGCCGCCCACGCTTTCTCCGAGCGACTCGCCAAAGGCAGCGATAACGTGCGCAAGCACGTAGGCCATTACGAGAGTACCGACGATCATGATGGCGTAGGTGCGCCACATGCCCACCATGCCCCGACGCTTGGCTTCCGCCATCTGCTCGTGACTGATGCCTACAGTACGCATCCACTGCCTGCCGAAAAGCGGTCCGTACCAGAGCACGCCAAGAATGACACTCACTACTACTGCCCCGAACACTGCCCAGTAATCAATAGCAATTTCCATAACCTCTACATTAAGAGTATGGCCTCAGTATACGCCCTACGGTAGAGTTTTGAATGAAGAATTAACTCTTATCACGAGAAGCAGAAACCTTGAGGAACTTTGTGAAAAGGGGGTGCGGAGCTAGCGGTCGTGCCTTGAGTTCGGGGTGGAACTGGCAGCCAAGATAGAACGGGTGTTCTTCCTTGGGTAGCTCGGCAATTTCCATGAGCTTATGGTCCGGTGAGACGCCTGAGAACTTAAGACCGGCCTCGGTGAGCTTGAGTATGTAATTCGGATTTACTTCATAGCGATGTCGGTGACGTTCGTTCACCTCCTTGGCACCATACGCGTCTGCAGCTATGGTCCCGGTGCTAAGTTTGCATGGATAGCTACCGAGACGCATCGTACCCCCGTACTTCCCTTCAGAAATCAGGTCCTTCTGGTCGGGCATAACGTCGATGACAGGGTGCTTCGTCTGCGGATCGATTTCGACAGTGTGTGCACCCGTAAGGCCTGCAACATTACGAGCGTACTCGATAACAAGCATGTGAAGACCGTAGCAAAGTCCGAAATACGGGATCTTATTCTCGCGGCAGAAGCGTGCGGTCTTGATCTTGCCTTCAATTCCCGTTTCGCCGAAGCCCCCGGGCACGATGATACCGTCATACTTCCTGAGTACCTCAACATCGCCCTTTTCAATATCTTTAGCGTTAACCCACTCGATCTTAGGGCGGAGCCCGAGCTCAGCACCCGAGAACTTAAGCGCCTCAATCACGGAAAGATAGGCGTCCGCAAGCACGAAGTCGCCTGTGTCGAAGTATTTACCTACGATGCCGACAGAAACCTCGGGGCGCTCCCCTTTGAGACGTTTTACAAAGTCATTCCATGCCTGGAAGTCGGCAGGCTTATCTTTTGGAAGCGACAGTGCGGCGAGCATCAGATCGCCAAGATTATCCTTGCCGAAGTTGAGCGGCACGTCGTAGATGCTCTGAACATCAGGCGCAGAAATAACATGGTCGGGCTGCACATTGCACCAAATTGCGAGCTTTTCCTTACGCTTCTCGTCCATAAAGCCCGCACTGCGTGCAATTATGAAATCCGGTTGCACGCCATACGAGTTCAGCTCGCGCACAGCCGACTGCGTTGGCTTGGTCTTCATTTCACCCAAGGTACCGGGTACCGGGAGGTACGACACCATGACGAAGACAACATCCCGGGGGTTCTTGAGCTTAAGTACGCGCGCAGCCTCGATGAAAAGTGCGTTCTGGAAATCACCCACGGTTCCCCCGATCTCGATAACTGAAATTTGACTTTCTTTATTGGAAGCCGCTGCGTGAATGCGCCGAAGAATCTCATCACGCACATGGGGAATGGCCTCAATGGTCTTACCGCCGTACTTGAGCGCGCGCTCGTTCTCTATAACAGTTTTGTACACCATTCCCGAAGTCATATAGTCCTCGGGTCCAAGATCGCGATTGAGGAACCTCTCGTAGTTCCCCATGTCCTGATCGGTCTCGAGGCCCGAATCAAGCACAAACACTTCACCGTGCTCGGTCGGATTCATTGTCCCGGCGTCGACGTTCAAATACGGGTCAATCTTTACAAGATTTACGCTGTAGCCTCGTTCCTGAAGAAGCAGGGCAAGAGAAGAAGAGGCAACACCTTTACCAACGCCGGACATCACTCCGCCAACGACGAAGATGTACTTGTGTCCCTCCTTTTCCATAACTAGACGCTGAGGTACCGACGCACGCCGAGTATCGAAGCTACACCGCCGAGGAGCATGCCAGAGCCAATAAGAGTACCCGCAATTCTTGGCAAATTCGCGAGGTAGTAACTATAGAGATTGAAGCCACCAAGCCACGCCGAGAGGGTTTCGCCCGCGTACCATGCAGCAGGCAGGAAGAGGATGAGGGCGATAATACCGGAAAGTGCGCCTGAAATGAGGCCAGCAACAATGAATGGCCCGCGGATGTAGGTGTTGCTTGCGCCCACGAGACGCATCACGCCGATCTCATCGCGTGCGGTGTAGATGGCGAGACGAACAGTCGCCAGCGCAATGATGATCGATGCGACGACAAAGAACGCAACTATGACGAGGCCTGCCTTCTGTGTTGCGTCGATGGCATTGGTGAGGCGATCAATAACAGTTTTGTTCTGATAGTAGTTGATGTGATCAATGATGTTGTCCCCTGCTGCCGAAACGTTCGTGTTATTCCCGAGGAAGTTGACGATAGTTTCGTACTGGCTAGGATCGTGCGCTTTGATGGCAAGCGAAGCGCCGAGCGGGTTTTCGCCGAGCTGATCAAGTGCAGCAATGGTAACCTCGTCATCTTTGTGCTGCTCACGGAACTCGGTAATGGCCTCCTCACGGGTGGTATAGGTCACGAGCGACACCTCATCAAGTCGTTCGAGGCGTTGCTTGGTGGCGAGGATGTCACTTTCAGGTGCGTTGGTTGTGAAGTAGACGTTTACGTCCACCTTTCCTTCAATTGCGCCGAGTGTATGAGAAAGAATTGCTGAAAGGAAGATAAGCGCACCGATGATGATCAAGGTCACCGTCATGATAAGGACGGTGGCGAAGGAGACGAGACCGCTGCGAGAGAAGTTGCGGGCGCCGCCGAGCACTATGCGTTTAAAGGTCCTCGACATGCTCATAGAATATATTGGCCGTGGGCGTCGTCACGCACTATGCGGCCGCGCTCCATAGTGATCACGCGTCTCCCCATCGCATCGACGACGCCCTTGTTATGGGTGGTCATCATCACAGTCGTGCCAAGCTCGTTGATCTTCTTCAAGATCTCGATGATCTCGTAGGTGTTGACCGGATCGAGGTTTCCCGTCGGCTCGTCGGCGATGATTACGTCTGGCTGATTAATGATGGCGCGGCCAATGGCGACGCGCTGCTGTTCACCTCCCGACAGCTGGCGCGGGAAGTGTCCGCCCTTACTGCCGAGGTCGACAAGGTCAAGAATATACGGCACGTCCGAGGCGATCTCGTCGTCCGGGCGGCCTGCCGCCTCCATGGCAAAGGCGATGTTTTCGTACGCGGTCTTATTAGGTATGAGGCGGAAGTCCTGGAAAACCATGCCGATCTTCCGGCGGTAATGATGAAGTGAGCTCTTCGGTAGCGCGTGGACGTCAGTAGATTCAAAAAATACAGTGCCGTCAGTAGGTCTGTCTTCGGCAAGAAGAAGCTTCAGTAGAGTGGTCTTACCTGCGCCGGAGTGTCCAACGACGGAAACGAACTCCTTTGGGGAGATGGAGAGGGTCACGTCCTCGAGGGCTGGCGTGCCGTCGTGGTAGCGCTTCGTGACCTTATCAAAATAGATCATGACCGAGACAGTATACCTCGTTGCTTCCCCTCCCGTCTACGAAACCAGGGACAAACTATGGGCGCATACCTAGCGCGCGTACGCGTACAGGTGTGGAAAACCTATGCTGCTTGCGCGGCTTCGATGAAATCCTCGAGCTTGCCCGCAAGCACGGCCTCAGGGTCATGAGACTCGTGCCCGGACTCGTGATCTTTAACAAGCTTGTATGGGTGTAGCACATACGAGCGCATCTGACTTCCCCATTCATTTGCGGTGGTGCCAGCAATTGAGCGCCCTTTGGCTTCAGCTTCACGCCTCGCCTCTTCACGAGCGAAAAGCTTTGCACGAATAAGCTCCATGGCGCGATCACGGTTTGCCTGCTGGCTTCGCTCGCTTGAAACATGTACCGCCACGCCGGATGGCGTATGCGTAATGCGAACGGCAGTCTCACGTTTGTTTACATTCTGCCCGCCGGCTCCCCCTGAACGCGCAAACTGTATATCAAGATCGTCGGGTCTGAGCTCGATCTGGTCACTTGGCGAGAGCTTCGGCAATACTTCGACTAAGGCGAAGGATGTTTGTCGCTTGCTGTTGGCATTAAAAGGAGAAATACGAACGAGGCGATGTACGCCAGCTTCCCGTTTTAGTTTTCCGTATGCGCCTTTGCCATGAATATCAAGAAGCACATTTCGAAAGCCGCCATGATCGTTTTGATTGGCATGAAGTTCGGTTACACCCCAGCCCTCGTTATCGGCGTAGCCCTCGTACATTCGACGCAGCATGCGTGCGAAGTCTTCCGCGTCGTCACCGCCTGCTCCCGCAAGAATTGCGAGCGTTGCCGGCCCGGAGTCGTGTCCCCCGCCTTCACCGTCTCCCTCTTTAAGCGCCTGGTATTCACGCACAACCTGTTGCGCCTGGTCTTTGTCCGCCCAGAAGTCCGGCGAGGCCATGAGTGCCTCGATCTCCTGGAGCCTCTTTTCGGCATCAGTCATGTGCGGAGTATATAACAAAAGCCCGCAGTCAGGCGGGCTTTTGTTTTTAGAGCCACCGGCCAGGATTGAACTGGCGACCTTCTCGTTACGAGTGAGATGCTCTACCAACTGAGCTACGGTGGCACGCTTCTGTACGAAGCTGGAGCCGATGCCCGGGATTGAACCGGGGACCTCGTCCTTACCATGGACGCGCTCTACCGACTGAGCTACATCGGCAAGCGAGCATGAATGGAAGCTTGCTTACATTCGAAACGCTTACCACGCCATCCTACCCTCTTCCCCTACAACTTTCAATTCTTTTACCCGAAGTACGCCGCGAGCACTGCAAGCGCTAACAAAAGCACGCCGTACTCGATATAAGCAACGATATTCGGCTGGAAGTAATAGAGCTTGAGCCACTTGGCGTTACGTGGTGCCTCCCCTAAAATCGCCTCCTCCTCTGGCGTCCACGACGCCAGCACCCCAAATGGTAGCTGCCTGCCCTTTTCAGGAAAAAGGAGGTACTTGCGATTTGAGAATGGCCAGAACCATGCAATGCCCCATCCGATGCCAAAGGTATCGTGGATCAGGTGCGCAAATACGCCGGCCGTGAGAATGGTTGCGTAAAGCGGGTCAAGAAAAATAAATGCTGCCAGCGCGAGTGGGATATAGGTGATGGGAAAGTGTGTATGCGTGCGGTGATACCACTTCCCAAAAAGTGACGTAAGGATATCAATGTCAGGCAGGAGCGTTGCGGCAACGCCCATAAGAACGAGCGCAGGTGTTGCTTCTACACCAAAGGCCTCGGCAGCACCAAGGGCAAGCAGTATACCGACACCAACATCAAGAGGCATGGGCGTTCTTTTTACTAAGGCGTGCTATCCAGAACGCACGCTTATACCTTCGGCCCGCAACGGTTGTGTAGTGGAAGGAACGTTCAAGCCGTTCGATCGTAAAGTACGGCTCGTACGTTTCCCGAAACTCTGCTTCTGAAAAAACCTTCTCCTCGAGTGCAAGATCCGGGTGAATGTAGGTGTTCGGCTCGTGGCCTGGCATGTCACGGATAAGAACCTTTGCATTCTGGTCGCCTTCCCGGCAGAGCGCGCGAACAAAAAACTTTCCGTCTTCCTTGAGTACACGCTGTACTTCTTTGAGATAGATTTCTCTCCCGGTCGCATCAAGAGAATTGGAAGACGTCACATCAATCGCAAGGTCGACTGATGTGTCAGGAAGAGGGTAGAGCGCCCCGATGTCCTGTTTACGATAGTCGATAGATAGGTTGGCGTTTTCGGCGTAGCGCTTAGCGAGTTGAAGCGCTGTGTCTGAGAACTCAAAGCCGACGACCCGCGCTCCCTGTTCGGCAAAATAGAAAGCATTCCGACCAGTGCCGGAACCAAGATCAAGTACGGTCATTTCCGAAACGTCGAGCGGTACCCCTTCTTTCTTCCCCGTCTTCTTAAGCTCACGCATAAAACGCACAACATCTGCGTGCGGTACGTTCTTACGTGAGAGCATGCGCGGCTTCTGGTACTCGCGCTCCCACGCCGTTTCCTGTCGCTTCGTAAAAAGGTTCATCGTTCGCACTTTGGTGCACTAGGATAAAGTCCGCTGTCAACGACCGGCCCGACTCCTGTTCGGCAGCCATATGCAGACGGTGAAACCTGTGTCCGCCTTTCAAGAGCGACGTAGATCAGATAACTATCAGGATTACTTGCAGGACGGTAGTAGGTGGCTCCTGATACGCCAGTCATATCGTAGTCGATTGACTTAATGTAAGTGGGCACGAGATAGGTCGACAAAGACGAAAGGCTTGTAGGAGTGGCCGCAGGTGGATATGCTCCCTGCTGCAGCCAGTAGACCTGTAGGGCCTTTTGAACCTCTTTTACGCCAGCTACCCGCGACGTATCACGACTCTTCGAGCGTGCGTCGCTAAGCACCGCCAGAACTATGGCAGAAAGAACGCCAATAACGGCGATCACGACTAAAAGTTCGATCAAAGTGAAGCCCCGTCGTGGCATTTGGTCAGTATATCCTAGTCGTCTGTTCCTTTCTCCACGAACTTGAAGAAATTGCTCGTCATTCCGTCCACGGTTTCTTCTTGATACAAGAATTCCACACCGCTATCATCAAAAATCCTGAAAAAGTCGTCCCAGGATATTTCGGCGAGTGTCTCGTCCCCTTCGCCAAAATCGATCCGTAGAAGTCCGTTCGTGCCGTCCCATGTCGATTCGACAACGGACGGGCGCCCGAGTCGGTCTTCCACCCAGGCGCGTATCTTCTCGTGATCGGTAGTTCGCTTGGCTGCGTGCGTCTGCATGGTCATACCTCAAAGTGCTATGTGCTGGTAACGTCAGCAGTATCCGCAAGCGGGGTTTAGTTTCGTGTGAAGACTTGACGTCCCTGCTAGTGGCCGGAACTGTGCCCTGGTGCAGGAGAGGTTGACGTGCCGTACCATGCAGCGAGCCATTGCCTCATCTGCTGAATCTCCTCTGTCTGAGTTTCAATGATGGTGCGGGCCATGATCTTGATCTCCTCGTGCGAAGCGTGCGCAAGTGCGGCCTCTGCCATGGCAACGGCGCCCTCGTGGTGCACGGTCATTTCAGAAAGGAAGGCCTGATCGAAGGAGTTGCCAGTCTTCCCTTCAAGTTCAGCCATCATGGCATCCATCTCGCCATGCATAGCGTGCTTCGTATGCTTCTCCTCGTGATGAAAAGATCCTTTGACAAGCGCTCCTGCAAAAATGCCAATAATGAGAGCTGCTACTGCGACGACGATTGTTTGTTTAGACAGGTTCTGCATATGAATAAATCTACTATGAGCGCGAAGGCAGTGCTAGAAGAGCTGCTCCAAGTGTTGCCAAAAGCGCTCCCCCAAAGTTAAATATGAGGTCAAGCATTGCGTTTTCGTATCCGCCGACGCCGTTACGCTCGAGAGTCACCGCAATAAGAAACTCCATAATCTCATTCATTGCACTTACGCCCATAGATGCCATGAGAGCAATAAGTGCAACGATGGCGAGTGGCCGCCCTGCACCGAGAGTGCCGCGAATAAGATGGATGAAAACGAGCGCCATTACTCCGTACAGATAGGCGTGCACGAGCTGGTCGTACTTGAGTATGTAGAAATCTCCACCGTGGTCGAGAAATGGATAGATTCGGTAGGCGAACAAAACACCATCCGGCGTCATGACCGCACCGCCTAGTATGTGCAGCAGCCCCCACAGAGCGATAAGCCACAAGAGCCAGGTCGGGAATCGCGTAATGCTGAGTGTGCCGAACAACAAGACAAAGGCTGCCAGAATGACGCCCACATATATAACAAACTCTATATTTAGGTCCTGGAGAAAATAGAGACCTCCTACGAGTAAGTAGAGACTACAGAATCCTACAACGGCCCATTGTCCTCGCGTCCACGTGCTTAGCATGAGGTTATAGTACCTCACTGTCCTGAGCTCATGTATAGTCAGGTGATGAAAGCACTGCCCCTACTTTTCGTCCTCACTTTTCCCGGCATTGTTGCGGCGCACGATGGGGGGGACCACTCTGTTTTTCTGGGCCTTTCCCCGAGCCAGCTTGAAGTCGGCCTTATTGCAGTTGGCATCCTTATAGCGCTCGTCGTGGTCTTCATCAATCGTCGCTAGTGCTCTGGTATAATCCGGTCATGAAAAAGACGTACATCTATGGCCTAATTGTGCTCGTAGTCGTTATTGGTGGCGGCTACTACCTCTATCAAAACGCTCAAAAGCCTGGCATCTACGATACCTTCGCAACCTGCCTTAAGGATTCGGGCGCAACCTTCTATGGGGCTTTCTGGTGCCCGCACTGCCAGGAGCAGAAGCGCATGTTTGGTAAGTCTGCAAAACTTCTTCCCTACGTCGAGTGTTCGGAGCCTAACGGTCGCGCTCAGACACAGGTTTGTATCGATGCGAAAGTCGAGAGTTATCCAACGTGGCA
>DASVVA010000024.1:0-11817 GCA_036386775.1 Minisyncoccota bacterium | reverse complement strand
AACAGGTCTATGCGACTTCCTTCAATCTATCTACGAGCGAATCAAGTGGAATAAAGGTTTCGGTGTAGGTGTTGCGGTCCCGGAGAATAACAGAGCGCTCGATGGCCTCCTTACGTCCCATGATAAGGACGTACTGCGGATTAAGAGTCTCGACATAACGCATCTGCTCAGAAAGCGACTGGATGCCGATGGCCTGCGAGAGCGGGATCCGGGCGCGCCGGAGGTTGTCAGCCATCTTCATGCATTCGCGCTTTGCCTCTTCGCCAATGTGGACGAAGACGAATCGGGGAGCGCCTGCGGGTTTCATGGCAGGAACGGTCTCGCGTGCGTCAGTTGAAATACGGATGACGGCACCAATCGAGGGGAGGTGGGTCTTCCAAAAGGCGCGAGCAAATTCGAGGTAGCGGGAGCCCCAGGCGTGCACCTTTTCGTTTGCACGAATTTCAAAGCACGTTTCGGTCCATGAAGAGCCACGCGACAGAAGTTCTGGCGCAAGCTCATATGGTGTGTCAGTCGATTCGAGGTATTCAAGGACACTCTCGAAATGCTTGCGGCTTGCTTCAGAAAGGTGATCTGTAGAGGATGGCAGTACGTCGGCGTCAGCGAGTGCGAGAAGTTCAGCAGCTTCAAAGACATCGCGCTTTGCGCAGTTTACGCAGTTCTCGGGAAGTGAGCCCCCGTGCTTTCTAAAGAATGTAGTGAGCTCGCGCGCGAAACGGCTGCGGGTTTCCTTGTCACCCATAGAGTTGAGGCGAATGGAAAGATCAGTTTTGGTGAGATCTTGCAGCAGCGACCGGACAGCACGCATGAGAACAGCGTCGGCGATACAGTGGTCTACACCAAGCGCGTGGAATTGAATGACGAGATTTTTGGGTGCAGGGCGGCCGCTCGCGGCATTCGTATGCCACAGGAAGAGTGGTTGGGCGGTGGTGGGAGTAAGGCCCGAGTCACGAACATGCTTGAGAAATCCGGCAACCTCGCGCGCAACAGGGTCTAGTGCTTCTGGAACGATGGAATCAGGATACGGAAGCCGGCGGGAAATCTTGTTTGCGGCTGAAAGCGTCGAGAGCGCAGTGAAGCCGTAGTAGGACCCGATGGCCGAAGCCTTGCGCAGTATCTCGTCAGTTTTCAGTTGGATGCTCATGAGGGAAGTGCTATATCGCCAGGCAACAGGTCTATGTCACTTGCAGGGAGTAACTGAATGAAGGCGCGGCCCATAATGTCCTTTTTCGGCAGAAGGCCCCAAACGCGAGAATCCGAGCTTCGGGGTCGATTGTCACCCATGACGAAGTACTCGTTCGGCCCGATGACAGTGCTTTTGGAGTAGGTGGCGTCCTCAGTGACCACATATGACTCATCAAGGGTCAGTGTTGAGCTGTCAGCCTTGGTAATGGTGACCTTGCCGCGGTCAATGGATACCGTTTCTCCAGGAAGGCCGATGACGCGCTTTATATAGAAAATGCTTGGATTGCCTGGGTAGCGGAAAACAACAACGTCGCCGCGCTCGGGTTCGTTGAAGCGGTATGTAAGCTCGTCAACGATGAGATAATCGCCAGAGTCGAACGTAGGGTACATGCTCTCGCCTTCAACAACGAAAGGCTGCGCCACAAAAAGGCGAATGGGGAGAACGATGACAACTGCAAGCACCAGGAACGTCGCGATCTCTTTCACGGCGTTACTAGTCGGATTCATGCGAGCATTGTACGCGCGCTTTCCCCGTGCGCAAGTACCACTCATATTTGGCTAGTCGCAAGCACAGCACTTACATTTGTTACAATTCTTCTACTATGGCAATGGTCATCATGGGGCTCGGCAACCCGGGCAGCGAGTACGAAAAGACGCGACACAATGCCGGGCGTATGGTCGTTGAGCGGCTCGCCAAAGAAGAGGGAGCTGATTTTGCCTTTCGCAAGGCGGCCAACGCTCATGTCGCGGAGCTCTCAATAGAGGGAGAGAAGCTGGTCCTTGTGCTCCCGGAAGTCTATATGAATCATTCGGGAAAGGCAGTTTTACCTTTTGTGAAGTCAGTGAAAGCTGCGCAGAAACTCCTGGTCGTACGGGACGACCTTGATATGCCGCTCGGCACGCTCAAGATGACGATGTTTGGCCGCGGCTCAGGAGGACACAAAGGAGTTGAGAGCATTATGCGCGCGCTTAAAACAAAAGAGTTCGCACAGCTTAAGGTTGGCATTTCGGGGGCGACAGCGAAAGGAAGAGTAAAGAAGCCTGGTGGCGAGGAAAAGGTTATCAAACACGTTATCGGCAAATTCAAGCCTGCCGAGGAGGTGCTTCTCAAAAAGACGCTTAAAAAGGCAGCGGAGGCGACGCGTGTCTTTGCGACGGATGGCATTGAACGGGCGATGCTGTTTGCCAACACACATTGAAAACATTGAGAAAAGCTTGAGCGTGGGGTAGGGTTGCAGCAGACCACCCTCAACTGAAAGGAACGGACCATGGTCCCGATTTTCGCGAGGCCGGAGGAAGTGTTCGCGCTCTCCGACCGGGCCGCGTTTATCGCGTTCCTGGAGGAGTTCCGAGTGCCCTACCGGACGTGGGGGGATAGTGAAAAGAAACTCGACAGGCTTTGGAAGGAGATTGAGCAGGGAGACGCTGTGTATACGACCGGGGCACCCTTCTATGAGCCCCGCGTGCCAGTCCGGTTCATCGTAACTATGGCGGCTCGGGTGATCATGGAGCATCCGGTACACGGCTTTTTCGTCCTCATCGAATTTGTTCGTGATGGCGGCTTCTACCGACCGCGCCAGCACGCGGCTTCGTCGTTGAGTGAGAAAGCGAAGCTGAAGCCCGATGGAACCCTTGCCGAATCAAATGCTGAAACGATCTGGCGCTGTCAGGTTGAGGAGGCTCGGATTCGTAGCACGAAGGAAGAAGTCATCAGCGGACTTCACTTCATGCCAAGGCCGGAGCTGAAGCCCCTTGTCGGAGGCGCCAGGCACGTCGAGCAGGATTACCGGGAAAAGGTAGTGGGGCCAAAAGCAACTCCCGGTCTGAAGCACTTCAATCAGATCGCACATTACACCTCGCGCCTGCCCGAGCACCACCACTTTCTCGGATGGCGACGAGACGAGTCTACGCAGCACCTGTCCCGCTGGGGATCAGTGAGCGAAAACTCGTCACAACTGGAACCCATTCCTGTTGAGCTGGTGGACATGATCTGAAAAGCCCCGCTTGCGCGGGGCCCCTCTTTTATACTTTATACAAGCTACTTTTTCGCGTAGGCGAGTGTCATCCTCTGGTCCTTTGGTTCGAAGAGCGTGATGGTAAATGGGTACGTTTTACCAAGCTCAAGCGTCTCGCGGAGTTCCTGCGGAGTTGCGAACTCGCTGATGTGCACTAGGCCCGCAACACCTTCCTCAATCGAGGCGAGGGCGCCGTGCTTGTTGTACTTGATGATGACACCAGTAACCTCCATGCCTTTCTTGTAGCGGTCGCTCGCGCTCTTCCATGGATTCTCCTTAAGCGCCTTAACGGAAAGCGATACTTTGCCGTCCTTAATCTCGATGACCTTCACACGGACCTTATCGCCAACCTTGAAGAGCGTGCGGGGGTCCTCCACAAGTCCCCAGTCGAGTTCGGAGATGTGAACGAGTCCTTCGAGTCCCTGCTCGAGCTTCACGAAGACACCGAAGTCGACAGCACCCGTAACCTCGCCGTCAACAGTGTCGCCAACCTGGTACTTGTCGATGAGTGAAGTCTTCTCGGTCTCTTCCTCACCCGTGCGCTCAGAGAAGATAAGCTTACCTTCCTTGGCGTCTGCTGTGATGATGCGTACGGCAAGCATCTGGCTCTCAAGTTTCTTGAGTTCGCCGAATATTTTGTCCTTGTCGCCCTCAGGAACGCGTGGGTAGTGCTCCTTTGAAAGCTGGGAAGCCGGGAGGAAGCCCTGGATGCCCTGCCACGAAAGGATAAGACCTCCCTTGTTGGCCTCTTCGACCGGAAGATTGAATACGGTCTGGTTGACGATGGCGATCTCAGCCTCGCCCCAAATGGCTGCCTGGCGAGCCTCCTTGAGTGAAAGTTCAATATAGCCATCGAGTCCTGCGGGGTCGACGACCTTGGCGGTAATGGTGTCACCCGGGTTCGCCTTGCGGAGCACATCTGCTGCGTTCAAGTACTCGCGGCCATAAATGATGCCGGTCCCAAAGGGAGGCAGATCGACGTAGAGTCGACCTCGGACTAGTTCAATGATAGTGCCCTCCACAACGTCTCCGGCCTTGGGCGGAGTGGCGATCTGGTCGGCCTTCGCTGCCATTGGGTGGCTCGGGTCAACCGTAAGGGTGGCAGGCGCCGGAGCGACTGCCGTTGATTCTTCTGACATTAGTTAAAACAGACGCGTGGATGTGTGCGACGGGTACTCATGCCTCAGGTCGTTGACCTTCGGGCGTGAGGGGTAGCCCGCTCGCGGCTTCTAAGCACGGTCTGTGCTACAGGGGAACTTAACACAACATATATAAAAGGAAAAGCTGGTCTTGCTGCGCGCAACCTCGCACTGTTACCCAAGCTTCCTCAGCACTGCAAAAACGTGTATCTACAGCATCATTTTAGCGACAGCGTCCTGTGCGGGTGATATAATTAGCGCAATGGTTATTACCCATCATGGCGGGCAGTGCTTCAAGGTCACCTTCGGTGACCTGACTCTTGTATTCGACCCGATCGCTAAAGGAGGCACCCTCCCGCCGGTCCGTTTCGGCGCTGATATCGCGCTAATCTCACGTAATCACCCAGATATGAACGGGGCCGCTGAGGTCACTTATGGCGGGAAAGAGCCGTTCATCATTACGGGCCCTGGTGAATACGAAAAGGAGGGAGTTACGGTGCAGGGCTTTCTTACCAAGAGCCAGTACGGGCTTGCTAAGGGGCAGGCGGAAGCTGTGAACACGGTCTATGCAGTGAAGCTTGAGGGCATGACACTGGTGCACCTGGGAGCGTTATCCGAAGGAACATTACCGCTTGAAGCGCGTGAGGCCATTGACGAGGTCGACATACTCTTCGTGCCAGTTGGTGGTAATGGCACCGTGCTCGATCCTGCCGAGGCGTCCAAGCTCGCTACCTTCCTTGAGCCCAAGGTTGTCATTCCGATGCACTGGAGTGGAATGGGTGAGGCAAAGGCGCTTGAAACTTTCTTAAAAGAAGAAGGCGGTACGCACGAGAAGATGGAAAAGTTGACGGTGAAGAAAAAGGATGTTGCGGATAAGGACGGTGCTATAATGGTGATAACTACCTAACCATGCGTCGCCACATTGATCGCCACTTGAACACGCTTAAGGAAAAACCGCACCACGTGCGTGAACGTTTCGCTTTCGGACTTGCAGGAGGCGTAACGGCACTCGTGGCTATTATTTGGGCTGTTTCGCTTGCCGGTGGCGGTACACTTGCTCTCACAGGTCCGGAAGTGAATGATGAAGCGACGGAAGCAGCTCGTTCAAGCGTCTCGGAGCTTCTTGGCGCGGTTGGTGCGCGCAGCGGCGCGTCATCATCCGACCCAAATCTTAGGATAGTGGACGGTGAGACTACCACGACACTTACCGCGCCGCCCCAGTCACAGAACGCCGCGAGCGCTACCGCGATACCGTTTTAATTTCATACGTTTGAGTCATGTCTAAGAAAGAGCCCGAGCACGAAGAAGTTGCGCCTATGGTGAACATTATCGACCAGTCCATCACGGTCGAGATGCGCACGTCGTTCATTGATTATGCGATGTCCGTTATTACGGATCGCGCGCTTCCGGATGTGCGCGACGGCTTAAAGCCCGTGCATCGCCGTATCCTTTTTGCCATGGGTGAGATTGGGCTCGGCCCAACAGCTAAGACCAAAAAGTCGGCAGCGGTTGTGGGTGACGTGCTCGGTAAATATCATCCGCATGGCGACATTTCTGTGTACGACGCGATGGTGAAACTCGCGCAAACCTTCACAACCCGCTATCCGCTTGTGCTTGGCCAGGGAAACTTCGGCTCGGTTGATGGTGACTCGGCTGCTGCGATGCGATACACCGAAGCCAAGCTTTCGCGTGTGGGAGGCACACTTCTAACTGACCTTGATAAGGACACGGTCAGCTGGGTGCCCAACTACGACGGCACTCACAAGGAGCCCCAGGTGCTACCTGCGGCACTTCCAAACCTGCTTTTAAACGGCAGTCTCGGCATCGCCGTGGGAATGGCAACGAATATTCCGCCACACAATCTGCGCGAAGTCGCAGATGCCGCAATGCACCTGATCGATAACGAAGGCGCCACAACGGAAGACCTGCTCGCCTTTGTGAAAGGTCCGGATTTTCCACTAGGTGGAGTCGCTTTTAACCAGAAAGACCTGGCACACGCATATACGACGGGCAAAGGTGGCGTTGTCGTGCGCGGTGAGGCAGAGATCATCGAAGACAAGCGGGGCACATCAATCGTCATCACTTCTATCCCATACCGCGTTAACAAAGCCACGCTTATTACACGCATCGCAGACCTGGTACGTGACAAAAAGCTTGAGGGAGTAAAGGATCTTCGAGATGAGTCCACAACCGACATTCGAGTAGTTGTAGAGCTAAAGGGCACGGCGCATCCACAGGCGGTTCTCAACAACCTCTACAAATACACCGAACTTGAAAGCACCTTCCACTACAACATGCTCGCGCTGGTGGGCGGCGTGCCGCAAACACTGTCTCTGAAGGGAATGCTCGAGAACTTCCTTGCGCATCGTCGTGAGGTTGTAAAGCGTCGCACTGAGTACGACCTGCGAAAGGCGGAGGAGCGTGAACATATATTGCTTGGTCTTTCCAAGGCGCTTGACCACATAGACGAGGTAATCACGGTTATTAAAAAGTCCAAGGATGTTCCAACTGCAAGCGATTCCCTGCAGAAGAAATTTGGATTTTCCGAGCGCCAGACCGCGGCCATTCTTGCAATGCGTCTCCAGACGCTTGCGGGTCTTGAGCGCAAGAAGATCGAGGACGAGCTCACTGAGGTGCAGGAACTCATAAAGAAGCTAAAGAAAGTTTTGTCCTCCGCAAGGAACATTCTCGCAGTCGTACGCGAGGAACTCGTGGAGCTTGCAGAAAAGTATGCTGATGAGCGCCGGACGAAGATCGTGAAGGGAGGTGTGAAGAATATCTCGGTGGAAGACTTGGTGCCCGACGAAGAGTCGATACTCGTGCTCACGCAAGGGGGCTATGTAAAGCGCACGAACCCGAACGAGTACAAAGCGCAAAAGCGCGGTGGCATCGGAGTAGTCGATATAGCCACCAAGGAGGAGGACGTGGTGACGCATTTCGTAAAGGCGTCAGCACACTCGGAGCTCCTTTTCTTTACCGACTACGGTAAGGCATATCAACTCAAGATGTACGAGCTTCCCGAGGGAAAGCGTGCGACCAAAGGCAAGTCCATTATGAATTTCCTCGCGCTTGCTGGTGACGAAAAAGTGACTAGCGTACTCGTTGTTCCTAAGGGATCCGAGCGTGATGCGCTGTCGATATTCTTCGTAACAAGCGAGGGTGTGGTGAAGAAAGTCACGGCGTCGTCTTTTGCTGATGTACGCCGCTCGGGGATTATCGCCATTAATCTCAAGGGGTCTGACAAACTGGTCTCTGCACACTTGGCTGCCGAGGGTGACAGCATTTCTATAGTAACGAGTGAAGGACAGTCCATACGCTTTGACGAAGGTGACGTCCGCGCCATGGGGCGGGTGGCGGCGGGCGTGCGCGGCATGAACGTTAAGAAAGGTGATCGTGTGGTTTCGGCGGAGAAGGTGCCGGCCGTATGCGAGAGCGCCTCGCTTCTTATCATTATGGATAAGGGCTACGGTAAAAAAACCGTAATGGGTGAGTACAAGCTCCAAGGACGTGGAGGTTCAGGTATTAAGACAGCCGAGGTGACTGCTAAGACAGGTAAAATTATTGGAGCAAAAGTCCTGACTGGAGCCGAAGAGAACGAGGAAGAGATTGTGGTTATATCGCGGAAGGGGCAGGTCATCCGTGTTTCGACAGGAGAAATTCCGTCGCTGTCGCGCGCAACTCAGGGAGTGCGCATAATGAAGATGAGAGAGGGGGATTCGATCGCGTCGATGGTGGCTCTGTAGGGAAGTCACTTCAACAGCTCGTAGTCGAAAGGCCGCTTTGATGGCGGCCTTCATGCTACGTTATACATACATGCAAGGGATGAACTTTTCTGACCCGCGCTCAAACGTGCTTCAGCTCGGCCTCAAAGACGGCATGAAAGTCGCCGAATTTGGAGCGGGGAGCGGGCACTGGGTCGTCGCAGCTGCGCACGCTGTGGGCCACGCTGGACGCGTCTACGCTATCGACATCCAGGAAGAGCTCTTAGGTCACGTGAAAGACGTTGCGCATCGTGCCGGCCTCCGCAATGTTGAAACAATCTGGGGGAACGTTGAGCGTCCGGGTGGCACAAAGCTTCGGCCACAAACGCTTGACGCGGGCGTACTTGCGAATACGCTTTTCCAGCTGGAACACAAGGAAGCCGCGTTCGCCGAGATTAAGCGCGTCATGAAGCCTGGAGGAAAACTCCTGGTCGTAGATTGGGCTGGCGCTTATGGGGGGATGGGTCCCGACACTCGGCATGTTGTGTCCGAACAAGCGGCCGAAAAGCTTTGTATCGAAGCCGGATTCCACAAAGTAAAGAGCTTTCGTGCAGGAGCCCATCATTACGCTATAGTAGTTGCAGCCCCTTAGTCACATGCCCTCGCTACCCGCAAAACCATTCCAGCTAATCCTTATGGTCGCCTTCGGCCTGTTGGCGCTATTTGGGCTTTTCATGTTTGCAAACTTCAAAGGCTTTGATAACGGACAGGCGGCCGTGGGCAACGTAGTAATTTGGGGAGTGTTGCCGGAAGAAGAAATGTCGACCCAACTCGATACGCTTCGCAGCAAGTATCCTGAGTATGCGGGAGTTACCTATGTTGAGCGTCCGCTCGCGACGTTTGGTCCAGACCTCGCCGAGGCCCTTGCCATTAGTGAAGGGCCTGACTTGATTCTCATCTCGCAGGAGCAGCTCGTGTCCGAGCAGAATAAGCTCACTGTCATTCCATACTCGCGTCTATCTCAGCGCACACTGCGTGAGACCTTTGTGCCCATCACTGAGCTTTTCCTTACCGATAAGGGTACCTACGGCATACCCTTCGCTGTGGATCCTTTGGTCATGTATTACAACCGAACTCTCCTTGGTACTGCGGGAATTCCACAACCCCCCACGACGTGGGAAGCGGTTCTTGGTATGGCAGAGCGACTCATACAGCGTACAGGAGGCCAGATTACGCGCAGCCTTATTGCCTTTGGTGAGTACGATAACGTCCCAAATGCGCGCGCTCTAATATCTCTTCTGCTTCTTCAGTCCGGAAGCCTGATAACCGAGCCCACGACACTTGGCCTGCAGGCGACGCTTTCCTCGGATTCAGTAACAGAGAATGAGGGTTCTCCGGAATCGGCGATAACGTTCTATACGCAGTTTTCAGATCCGGCAAAGCCAGTCTACTCGTGGAATCGGGCCATGCCTGACGCGCGGCAAGCCTTTCTCGCCGGAGACCTCGCTCTCTATTTCGGGTACGTATCTGAGCTGCCGGCGTTGCGTGCGGGTAATCCGAATCTAGACTTCGATATGGCCCCTGTACCACAGCCGCAGCGCAATACGGTGCGGACTACATATGGCCGAGCCTACGCCTTTGCCATCCCTAAGGCCTCAAAGAACGGGGAAGGGGCGTATGCAACAGCACTGGCGCTTGCAGGAAAGGACATGGCCCCGGAAGCGGCCCGGCTCATGTCTATGGTCCCTGCGTCTCGCGGCTCTCTCATGGCGAACCCTGAAGACAGGTATGAGCCCGTGTACTTCCCTGAGGCCCTCGTGGCGCGCGGCTGGCTATCCCCATCGCCAGCTGTCACCGACTCTATCTTTACAGCTATGATAGGAAATATAACGACTGGTCGACGGGATCCCGCACAGGCGATATTCCAAGCCGACCAAGCCCTCGATGCCGCACTATGATTTCCGCCCGTAGGCACAGCCTTACTCTCATCGTTTCATTCTGCCTACTCTTCTTTACGGCGGCTCTTCCGGTAGAGGCGGCATGCAATCCCGCGTGTACCGGCAGCAAACAGTGCCGTACGGTTCAAGGAGTCGAGCGGTGCATGACATCCGCAGAATATGCAGCGGCAACTCGGGAGGGCACAGCAGCTACGGGCGCGTCCGAAGGAACGGCGGCGGGAACAGGCGGCGGATCGGGCGGCACTACTGGGCAGGTGCTCATAAATCCACTCAAAGTCGACTCGCTTGAAGGGCTCCTTGACCTCGTTGTTGAAGCTGCAATTGATCTCGGTACTATTGTCCTGGTTCTAGCGCTTATCTGGACGGGCTTTAAGTTTATTACAGCGCAGGGCAACCCGACTGAAATTACGAACGCCCGCAAAATGCTTATGTGGGTCCTGCTTGGGGGTCTCCTGCTGCTTGGTGCTAAGGGCCTGTCTGAGGTGATCAAATCGACTGCCACAACCCTATGACGCGTCCAGGCAGCCTAATCGCTTTGTTGGGAGCCATTGGGACCGCATTCGTTCCGCACACCACCTACGCGGCCCAAACCTTTAAACAGATCGTCGACAGCTTCTTCGTACCACTGGGCGACCTAGTCGTCGCACTTCTCTACGCGCTCGCCTTCCTGTTCTTCCTTTTTGGGATCGTTCGCTTCTCGCTTGCGGGAAAAAACGCAGAAGCCAGAGAAAAGGGGAAGCAGGTCATGCTTTGGGGCATTATCGCTCTCGTTGTCTTGTTCGGCGTCTGGGGCATCGTAAGGTTCCTTCTTTCAGTGCTTACGACGTGGGCATAACCTGTTGCTGAGTCGGTCCGGCCTGCTACGCTCTATGTATGGAAAATAATCCGCTATCCAGAGTCGTTGTCGACATCATCACGTTCATAAACGTGTACCTCGTGCCGCTTGCCTTTGCCGCGGCGTTCATTCTCTTCCTGTTTGGCGTCTTTAAGTATTTCTTTGCTTTAGGCAAGGACGCGGGAGAGAAGCGTGAGGAAGGAAAAAAGTTCGTTATGTGGGGCATTGTGGCGCTCGCGGTCATGTTTGCAGTGTGGGGCCTTGTGAATATTCTCCTACGAACCTTCGGTCTGGAGAACCAGGCTCGTCCCTGCATTCCCACATTTAGCGGACCCTGCAGCACCGGCGTACCTGGTCGCACCGGCGGAGGGAATAGCCCCCTAAATACAACCAGGGACTTAAATGGTACGGCTTTTGGCAACGATCCCAGCGTTCTTAATGCCCCTGGACAGCCTTCCGGTCTTTAAATGTTGTCCCCACGCTACAGGAGGTCCCCTTTGACGGGCTGGCAATCCGGTTTATTCTTAAGCTTATAGCTCAACAGCTTCACGTTACCTAACCACCACCTATGAAAAAATTCGTGTACTCAGCACTCGCGCTTGCTCTCGCCGCACCACTTGCGGTGTCTGCACAGCCACGCGTGGACAGTATCCAGGATGCCGGCGGCTTCCTGGTCGGCCTCATCAACAATATTGCAGTTCCCGTCGTATTCGCTCTAGCATTTATCGTCTTCATATGGGGCGTATTCACGTTCTTTATTGCGGGCGGCAGCGACGAGGGCAAGCGTGAGAAAGGCAAGCAGCTCATGCTATACGGCCTTCTCGGTTTCTTCGTCATGGTGTCGGTCTGGGGTCTCGTGAACATCCTCGTTGGTTCGGTTCAGCTTGAGAACCGTCCGAACGCGCTTCCAAACGCGGTTCCGCCAGCGCGCCTCTAGGGCACTTCTCCTTCGTGGAAAGCCGCGCTCTTTGGTGCGGCTTTCTG
>DASVVA010000023.1:0-4362 GCA_036386775.1 Minisyncoccota bacterium | reverse complement strand
GTGATGATCAAAAGGCCCGCCACCTACATCAAGCGGAAGCATACCTTTGGTGAGAAGCGACTCAAAAGTTTCTTCTGGCGGCAGCGCGTTTTGTATGACGGTACGTGCGGTTTCTATGCCAGGAAAACGTTCCTTGCCATACTCCTGAAGCAGGAGTATGGCAACAATAGTGTCGGGCTGGGGGCGGGTCGGAAGGACTATCTGCTCAATATTCATATCGTTAGAGTTATTGTACTCGATACTTCGCATTGAGTACCGATCTGCTCACAGACCACTTGCCCCCTTATTTGCCCCTAAGTTTTTTACTGCGGGCCTGACGGTGCCGGGCGAGGGCAAACCTGTGTGCCTCTGCGTTGGCGAGCACGGCATCAGCATCGGTAATACTGGCACGCAAGCCCCCCAAGACCTCACGTGGACGGTGCCGTTCGTCTTTCACTACAGCAACAACTGGAATGCCGACCCCTACTTCTTTAAGAAGCTCCTCTGCCGCTTTCTTGTGCGTCTTTCCCCCATCGATGACGAAAGCCTTGGGGAGCGGCCATTCGGGGTGTCCGAGTCTGCGCGAGAGTATTTCCTTAAGCGAAGCAATATCGTCGTTGAGTGATTTACCTCCCATGCCACGGATGCGGAAAGTTCGGTAGTCGGTCTTTAGTGGCGCGCTGTTCTCGATAACTGTCATAACACCGATGGCTTCGGTTCCTCCAAGGTGCGCCGTGTCGTAGGCTTCGATTCGTGGTCCGACCATTTCTCTGTCTTCGCGCTCGTCGCGTATGAGTGATACGTCCTGTACGTGGTCGAGTGCGAAGAGCTGTCTTCGCACTTGCGCGGCTTCCTCAAAGCGCTCTTCCTTTGCAAACTGCTTCATGTCACGCTCGAGTGTTTGCCTGAGCGTCTTTACCCGACCTGACAAAAACAGACAGACGTTGCGTATGGACCGCTGATATTGCTTGCGGTCCATGTCGCGTGGATATGCGCCTATCTGGCGGTTGAATTCGACTTTTGCTCGCAGGTGCTTATTTCCTCCCGAGACATTTCTACCTATGCCGTCAGGCCGGTCGAGTTCGATGGGGCGCGGTGTATCGAAAAAGGGGAAAATGCGTCGTATGAGCCGCAGCGCCTCTCGCAGCTGATAGCCGGACGGAAAGGGACCATACGCGTCCTTAAATGCAGCCGGCGGTGCTCCCAATATGTGTTTCTTCCGGAAGTCGAGGTCCTTGCCTCGAATCGGGAGTACGCGCGGTACTGCCTCGTCGGTAATAACAGCGTAGAGAAACGTCTTATCGTCCTTGCCCATGGCATTGCCCTTGGGCGCGTGTTCACGGATAAGTGCTGCCTCTCGCACCAGCGCCTCCAGCACTGTCGGCGTTGTTTCGTGCGTGACGGCATCTGCCCGTGTCACAACATCGACCAGACGTGGTCCGCGAGTAGCAATAAGGTCGTCGTCAAAATACGAGCGCACGCGATCGCGCAAGGAGGTTGCCTTGCCAACGTAGAGTATCTGCTTTGTCCTGCCCTTGCCCTTGGTAAACAGGTACACGCCGGGGCAATCGGGAAGATCAAATTTAGACAGATCGATTCGTTGCATAACAGCTTGACGAGTGGGGTTGATTTATATATAACACGCTGGGAGAGCAGGAAGGAGATTCCAACAATGGCAACCGCCATTCCCGACCACATCGCCCGCCTGGATGGCCTTGCAAGGCAGCGCGGCATCCACGAGTGGCGGCTCAATGTCCACCGCAGGCGCCGCATCAAGGGAGTGATCGCCACCGCGATTGCCCTGACCGCCTTTACGGTGGTCGTGCTGACCATTGCCGCCATAACGGCTTTGGTCGCGGCAGCCTCCGTTGCAGCCGCAGCGGGCGGGGGAAGCCTCGTCTACGCCTGCATGCAAGGGCATAAGGTGACCTATCACCGGGAGCGGCTTGCCGAGCTCACCGCCTGACTGGTTACGCTTCTGCGCCGTCCCCGTGGGCGGCGTTTTTTAATACCACAACCTAAAATTATTTCTTCTTTTTAGATTTCTTGAAGAGCTTTGCGAGATACTCCCCTGTGTGCGAGCCTTCTGCATCTGCAACTTCCTCGGGGGTACCTTTGGCAATGACTTTCCCCCCGCCCACTCCTCCCCCAGGACCGAAGTCAATTAAGTAGTCTGCGGACTTCACCAGATCGAGGTTGTGTTCGATGACCACGACAGTATTGCCGCGGCGCACGAGTTCCTGGAGAATCTCGATTAGCTTCTGTACATCCTCGTAGTGAAGCCCCACCGTGGGCTCATCAAGCAGATAGAGCGTCTTCATCGTGATCGGACGATACAGCTCGGCTGCAATCTTCACGCGCTGTGCCTCACCGCCTGAAAGCGTTGTTGCTGACTGGCCCAGGGTAAGGTACTCAAGACCCGTTGAATTAAGTGTTACAAGACGGTCGTTAATTGCGGGAATATCTCTAAAAAATTCCTCTGCCTCCTCGATCGTCATCTGAAGTACGTCGTGGATGTTTTTATTGCGATAAGTTACATCGAGCGTTTCCTTCATAAACCGCATACCGTTACAGACATCACATGTCACATACACCGTCGGCAGGAAATGCATCTCGACAGCTATGAGGCCATTGCCCTGGCACGCCTCGCAACGCCCACCAGGGACGTTAAAGGAGAACCGTCCAGGCTTCCAACCGCGTGCGCGGGCCTCAGCAGTGGAGGCAAAGAGGTCACGGATGTGCGTAAAGGCTCCCGTGTAAGTTGCGGGATTGGATCGTGGGGTGCGACCGATGGGCGACTGATCGATAAGCACTGTACGCCCAACGTATTCAGTACCCGTAATGCTCGCGCAGTTTATAGGCTCCGTGGCGCGATTAGAAAGGCGCTCGGCTACATTCTTGTGAAGCACGTCGTACAGGAAGGTCGACTTCCCTGACCCAGACACACCAGTAATACAGGTCAGTCTGCCGAGTGGCACATCGACGTTCTGATTCTTAAGATTGTGAAGCGTTGCTCCACGTATCTTAATAGAACCTTTCTCGCCTGTGCGACGGGACTCGGGAATCGGGATTTCCTTTTCGCCGCGCAGATAGGAGAGCGTCACCGAACCACTGTCGTTTTTTGGTGCGGTTAGGAGTTCATCTAGCCAGCCCGCAGCCACAACGTTACCGCCGTGCGTACCCGCACCCGGACCAATATCAACGATGTAATCCGACGAGTAAATGGTGTCTTCGTCGTGTTCGACCACAAGAATTGTGTTGCCGAGTTCCTTAAGAGTCAGGAGTGTCGAAATGAGACGATCATTATCGCGCTGGTGGAGGCCAATGGTGGGCTCATCGAGCACATAGAGAGCTCCCACCAGTCCCGTGCCTAGCTGTGAAGCAAGTCTGATGCGCTGCGCCTCACCCCCTGAAAGAGTTGCCGCCGAACGATCGAGAGTCAGATAATCAAGACCGACGTTCAGCATGAACTCGAGGCGCGAGTGGATTTCGCGAATAATCGGCTGTGCTATTTCGGCGCGCATTTCAGGCAGCTCAACGGCCTCAATAAACTCTTTGGCCTCTCGTATGGAAAGCGACGTAAAGTCAACAATGTTCTTGCCGAGACCGTTGTTGTCCTCGTTCTTCTTTCCCTTTTTCCTCGGCCCCGACAGATACACGCGCAGTGATTCGGGGCGAAGCCGGACTCCCTCACAGACTGGGCACGGGTCGCTAGAGAACACAGACCTGGTGCCAAGGCCGTTACAGTTCGGACATGCCCCGTAAGGACTATTAAAAGAGAACAGGCGCGGCTCGACCTCCGGAAAGGACATGCCGTCGTCTGGGCAAATAAATTTCGACGAGAGTGTTTCCGTTGAACCGTCAGCGTGGCCGATCTTGACCAGGCCGTCCGCTTCCTTGAGAGCAAGCTCTAGGGCCTCAGACAGACGCTCCCGTGCGCCGTCAGGATTACGCATAAACTCTGTGACAAAGATGGTGTCAACAACTGCATCAATGTCGTGTCGTTTATTGCGATCAAGTTCGATTTTCTCGCGAAGCGACTGCTGCTTCCCGTCCACCACAACCCGCTCGTACCCTTTTCCGAGAAGGTCATAGAGAAGTTGATAGTACTCGCCTTTGCGTCCGACCACTACAGGTGCGTAAATGGTGACAGTGCTTCGGTCGAATTCCACGCCCATAACCTTGCCCTTTGCGTCAGCGCTGGTCTTCTCGCTCACTTTGTTCCAAATAAGCCGAATTATTTCCTCTTTGGAAAGTCGGCTAATGGGTACATCGTGATTGACACAGTACGGCTGACCGACGCGCGCATAAAGCACACGAAGATAGTCGTAGATCTCAGTTACCGTAGCCACCGTTGAACGAGGATTGTTCGAACGGCTTTTT
>DASVVA010000022.1:0-7406 GCA_036386775.1 Minisyncoccota bacterium | reverse complement strand
CTCTCAGGCCCGCATTATGTTTACCTTATTCTTCACTTCCCCACTACAGATCCACGCGGTGGTGCTCGCAAGCAAGAGATCGACTTTATCGTGGGCAAGAAGTTTCTTGTTACCGCGCGTTACGAGGTCGTAGAGCCAGTTCACAGCCTCCACCGAGTCTTTGAAGCTGAGGAACTCCTTGGACTGCCCGTAAAGTCTAAGAGTGCTGATGTCATGGTCGAGCGAATACTCCGTTATCTTTACGGGGCTATTCGTGAACAGGTTGAGCAGACCGCGCTTCAGTTAGACCGCATTGAAGACAGTATCTTCGCGGGGCAGGAGCGCCAGATGGTACGGGCAATCTCGCTTGTTGGTCGATCACTGCTCAGGTTCGATATGGCACTTACCAAGCATGCCGAGCCGCTTAAAGCTTTTTTACATCAGCTTGAGGCCCCGGCGTTCTTCGGCAAAGACTTTGGTGTGCACTCAGCCCATATCCAAGCCGAGCACGACCACACCGAAGCGCTTGTGACTTCTTACCGCAATGTCGCACTTGAGCTAAGGCGTACAAACGAGTCGCTTCTCACCTCTTCGCAAAACGAGACCATGCGGACTCTTACGATCATGGCCTTCGTGTTGTATCCACTCACACTTATAGTTGGCCTCTTCGGAATGAACATTGAAGACATGCCGCTTGTGGGTGAGCCGGGTAGCTTTTGGATCATAATTGGTATTTTGATCGTTGCCGCCATTGGACTCCTGGGCATTTTCCGCCTTAAGAAATGGCTCTAGATGCGGGGCCACCTATGCTACCGTATAGGCACTATGTGGCCGTTTTCGCGGAGCGCTAAACACGAGAAAAGCACAGCGTCCATTTTTTTCACCAATACCCTCACAGGGTCGAAAGAGACATTCGCTTCCTTTAAATCCGGAACGGCGACCCTCTATTCCTGCGGTCCTACGGTTTATAGCCGCGCTCATATCGGAAATCTGCGTCCTTACGTGATGTCCGACCTTATCGCCAGGACATTATCCTCAGCCGGATACCGTCTCCGCCGGGTCATCAATATCACGGATGTTGGCCACCTTGTCTCTGATGCCGACGAGGGCGAGGACAAAATGGAGAAAAGCGCGCGCGAGTCTGGTGAGTCCGCGTCACAGATCGCTGACCGTTATACAAAACTTTTCCTTGAAGACATCCGTCTGCTTAATCTTGCGACGGAAGACATTCTCTTTCCGCGTGCGACCGAATACATCAAGGAACAGATTGCGCTCATAGAGGTGCTTGAGTCGAAGGGCCTAACCTATAGGATCCATGACGGCATTTACTTTGATACAAGCAAGTTCCCTGACTATGGGAAGCTGGGCGGCATGCCGAAGGAGCTAATCAAGGAAGGCGACCACGCTTCGCTTGCTGACCGTATCAGCATCGTAGGCAAAGCGCGCATAAAGGAGAACGCGGAGAAGCGCAATCAAGCCGACTTTGCGCTTTGGAAATTCTCTCCGGTAGGCTCACGTCGTCAACAGGAGTGGCAGAGTCCTTGGGGGCGCGGCTTCCCAGGCTGGCATATCGAATGTTCTGCAATGAGCAAAGCGCTACTCGGCGAAACCATCGACATCCACACGGGCGGCATGGATCATATCGCCATCCATCACAATAACGAGATCGCTCAGTCGGAAAGCGTAACTCAGAAGCCCTTCGTTCGATACTGGATGCACAACGCCTTTTTAACTATGGCCGAGGAAAAGGTGTCTAAGTCTCTCGGAAACGTAGTCTATCTTTCGGATATCACCGGGCGCGGCATACACCCGCTCGCGCTACGCTACCTTTTTCTCCAGACTCACTACCGCAAGCCAGTCTCCTTCTCTTGGGAGTCGTTAAGCGCCGCAAATGAGGCACTCACCCGTCTCTGGAAACATGCCCGTGAGGTTCGCAAATATGCTAAAGGTATTGCCCAGCCTTCAGAAACTCGTGACCAAGTGACTGCCCTTCTGCGTGATGATCTTGGCACACCACAGGCACTCGCACTCCTTTGGGAGACGGTGAAAGACGAGTCCATTTCTCCCAAGACCGCGTGGGGTGTAATTCTAGCGGCAGACAATGTGCTGGGCTTGTCTCTTGTTGAGCCTCCTGCAGCCGTACTACCGTCTGCTATTGCCGTCGCTGACCTGCCCGAAGAGATTCAGGAGCTTATTACCGAGCGCGAAACGGCACGCGCTGCTCGAGACTTTGCGCGTGCTGACTCACTTCGCTCTGAACTGACAGCGCGTGGATATAGTGTGGAAGACTCTTCTTCCGGACCGGTGGTAAGCAGGGCGTAGCCGCCTCGAGTCGTTGTTGAACCTTGTAATTGCTGCCCTGCGCGGCGATGCCGCGCGCTTGGGCCTGCTTTGCTGCGCGCGCGATTTAAACCTATTTCTTGCCGACGATGAACTACTGTAAAATGGGTGAACATGGCCGATTCGCTCTCACGTATTCCACCCCAAAGCCTCGATTCAGAACGTGGTCTTCTTGGTTCTCTTCTTCTTAAGCCTGACGCCATCCACGACGTTTCTGATCTTATCCGCGCAGACTCCTTCTACGCAGAAAAGCACCGTCTTATCTTTGAGGCCATGCGTGAGCTCTCCGAACGCGGTGAGCCCATCGATCTCCTTTCGCTTTCAGAACGTCTTCAAGGGAAAGGCGCACTTGAGCGTTGCGGCGGCCGCGCGTATATAGCCGAGCTCACCAACAGTGCCCCCACCCCAGGCAACTTCCACCATTACGCTGATCTGGTTGCGCGAAAGCACATTATGCGCGCGCTTATTAACGCTGCTCACGAAATCGCTGAGTCCGCGTATGAAGATGGCAGCGACTCGGCTGAGGTATTAGATCAGGCAGAGAAGGTTATCTACGCTATCGGGAACGCTTCAGCGACACACAAGTTTGTTGCCATGGCCGATAAAGTCGGTGATGCCTGGGATCGTATCGAATCGATGTCAAAGAGTGATGGCGGTGTTCGAGGCGTGCCCACAGGCTTCCCTGACCTCGATAATCTTTTGTCGGGCCTTCATCCCTCTGATCTGGTCATCCTTGCCGCCCGCCCTTCGGTTGGTAAAACCTCACTTGCCCTCGACATCGCTCGTAACGCGGCAGTGAAGCACAACATTCCGGTCGGTATCTTCTCTCTTGAAATGAGCTCGGAGCAGCTCGTCGACCGCATGCTCTCTGCGGAGTCATTCGTGAACTCGTGGAAACTGCGCACCGGTATGGTGCGAGCTGAAGAAGAATACGCACGCATCCGCGAGGCGCTCGAGACGCTATCCAAGGCTCCCATCTATATTGACGATAAGCCCGGAAATAACATTCTTTCTATGCGCGCCGTTGCGCGCCGTCTGAAGCGTGAGCGAGGTATCGGCCTTATCGTCGTCGACTACCTTCAGCTTATGGCTCCAACCAACACGAAAGCCTCTGATTCCATGGTTCAGCAAGTTACTGAGATATCCCGCTCTCTCAAGTCTCTTGCCCGTGAGCTTGAAGTCCCGGTGCTGGCCCTTTCACAGCTCTCGCGCGCCGTTGAGCAGCGCGGCGGCAAGCCTCGTCTTTCTGACCTTCGTGACTCCGGCTCCATCGAGCAGGACGCCGATGTGGTCATGTTTATTCACCGGGAGGATCGTACCAACCAAGACAGCGACCGAAAAAACATTGCCGAAATTCTAATCGAGAAGCACAGAAACGGCCCTACCGGGCGTGTCGAACTCTACTTCGACGAGAAGCGCACAAGTTACGTGCCCGTCGACAAGTCGGGCTACGGCGACCTCGCCTCAGAATTTTAGATATGGATAGAGTTGAAGAGCTGGCGCGGGCCTTTGAACGTTTCCCTGGCATCGGACCACGACAGGCGAAGCGTTTTGTGTACTATCTTTTGGCCAAGTCACACGGAGACCGCGTGCAGCTTGCCAACCTCATCACACGTATTGGTGACGACGTGCGCCAGTGCCCCGAGTGCATGCGGTTCTGGAGCCCGCCGCGCGGCGAGGCGGCGCTTGCCTGTCGCTACTGTACTGACCCGGCGCGCGACGACACCGTTCTCATGCTGGTTGAAAAAGACCAAGACCTGCTTGCTGTAGAGCGTTCAGGCAGCTACAAGGGACGTTACTTCGTCCTTGGCGGCTCACTCACCCTTTCCGGCAAAGGTGCCATCCGGGAACAGGCACTCGTCGAGCGTGTCGAGAAGCGCGCACAAAGTGGCCTTCAGGAAGTTGTACTGGCTCTTTCAGCCACTAGCGAGGGCGAACACACGGCTGACCATATCCGCGGCCTTCTCCAGCCGCTTCGCGGTCATCTCCGTTTCTACACACTCGGACGCGGGCTCGCAACCGGTGTTGAGCTTGAATATGCCGACGGTCCGACGCTCTCGGGCGCGCTACAGAACCGTAAAGAGACTTAGGGCGCCTCCTTTAGCGAAGCAAAGAAGCTCATCAGGATCACTTTTGCCCTGGCCTTCTCGTCTTCTCGGAGCGTGTCGAGATTTTTTTCTTCTTGCTCATCGAGATCGTGTATCGGGCGTGAGTCACCAAAGTCGATAACATATAGTCGACCTTCTCTAGAGACCATCAGATTGTCTGGCTTTATGGAGCCGTGCAGGCAGACGGTGTGCATTGCGTCAAAAAAGAGATCAATCTCGTGCGCAAATTCCTGCGGGTCAACATCCCTGAAAGCCTTCGTTAAAGCCGTCCTGAGTTCCTCGCTACCCTCCCCCTTCGTCCAGCGCTCGAGATTAATACCGTTGATTCGCTCCATGCCGTAGCACTGGAAATCTGCATTGCGGTAGTGAAAATAAGGATGCGGCACGCGTACGTGCACTGCTTCGGCCGCGTGGATGGCCTCTGCTTGTTCTATGAGCTGCAAGCGCTCAACCTCACGGACCAGATTATGCTCACCCTTTGCAGACAAAGTTTTCTCCCCTGGACTTACCAAGTATTTGATACCAAGCGGCACCTCCATACCGTGCTCACGATCTTCTAGCACGAACTGCATAACACGAGCCGTTTGCCCATTGCCAAGGAGATTGTCGGGGTCGGAAAAAACATCTGTCTCAAGTGTGCGCCAAATCTCTTCTTTGTGCGCCTCAAAATATTCCCTAATAGACGGGTCGCTGACTTCTCCTTCGCGCATCGCTGCTTCACGTTGTTCAATAAATTCCCTGAGATACGCAGCTGCATCATCATCCGAAAGCTCCTCTATGCGTTGTAGATGGGTAGCACGCATCTCGATCGGTATACTCTTCAGCAAGTTAAACAGCTCTGAGCTGTCTTCGTAGTCATTAATCGAGCCCTGCGGCTTGGGCCAGTGCATGCTCATGTTTTCAGTATACCGATAACCGTTAATGCGAGAACCGCCCTCAGGCGGTTCGTGCTTAGACGATCTTATCGATCTTTACCTTGATATGGGGCTGGCGGTGGCCACGGCGCTTCAAGTAGCGGCTCTTGGCCTTGTACTTCACCACCTCCACCTTCTTGGCGCGACCGACAACCTGTACTGTTCCCACAACCGAGGCACCTGAAATAGTGGGAGTTCCGATGGTCGTGTCCTTGCCGTTGTCGACAAGAAGCACGTCCGAAAAGGTCAGAGGGTCTCCTTTCTTTAGGTCCTGGGTATTCGCACCGCGGCCGAGTTTTTCAATAGTAACAACGTCACCTGGAGCAACGACGTACTGTTTCCCGCCGGTCTTTATGACGGCAAATTCCATATAAGGGCTATCCTACGGGTTTTGCGCGCAAATAGCAAGTAACTCCAGTCCGCGGTACGCCTTGACAGGGCGCTCAACAAACGGTCCTTTTTATTCGTCTTCTACGCCCGGCCTTTCAAGAAGCTCTACTTCGAGGCCGATTTTTTCCTGAGCAATTCGATATACGTCCTTTTCGATTTTTCCCAATTCTTTATACCCACTGTTGTAATGATTAACCGTCGTGCTAAGTGAGTTGCCGAGCTTCTTATAGTAGTCCTCGTAGCTCGTGAGGTGCTTACCGAGTTCCCCTACCCGCTTCTGAATCTCTTCTGCCTGCTTCTCGATCTGTAGAGCCTTGAGTCCCTGCATGACCGTTTGCAAATACGCGAGGAACGACGTCGGCGATACAATGATGACTTTATACTTAGCGGCAGCGCGCTGAATCAAGTTCTCCTCTTCCCCTGCTCCCACCTGATTTACGAGTAAGTCGTAATAAATGCCTTCCGAAGGAATAAACATAAAGGCAAAATCCATGGTGCCCTCCTCAGGCCGGATGTACTTGGCAGTTTCCGTAATACGGAGCTTGAGGTCGTTTACAAAGGCCTTCTCGAAGGCTGCCTTATCCGTAGGCTCACAGTTAACCAGGCGGTTGTAGTTCTCGAGTGAGAACTTAGAGTCAACCGGCACGATCTTATCGTTCACAAATACAACAGCGTCTACTATTTCACCATTCTGGAATGGATATTGCATCTGATACTGGCCAGGCGGCAGTACATTACGCAGAACCGTTTCAAGATAATATTCACCCAAGATGCCGCGCTGTTTTGGGTTTTTGAGAATGTCCTGTAGCGACTGAAGCTGTTCAGCGAAGCCCTGCGTCTGTCTGCCTATCTCCTTCACGCTCGTGATCTCAGCGGTGATCTCTCGAATCAGTTTCGCCGACTCGCCGAGCTGTGTGCGCACGGTGTCGTTCACATTTCGTGAAGACTCACTCATGCGCGCATCAAGCGACTGCGCCAGACTCTGTATCTGCTGCTGAAGTAAAACAAGGCCAGTATCGTCTTTGCCTGCCTCACTACGAAGTTTTTCCTGGCGTTTGAGAATCAACCACAGCCCTACCCCTTGGAAAAAGATGAGCGCGAGTACAATTATGGCAATGAGAAGCGGATCCATGTAGCGATTATAGCGCGACCGGAGAGCATGCTAAAATCGCCCGTATGAACCTGCACGAAACCATAAAGTCCCGTATTCCCGACGCTATGCGCGCCAAAGACACCGTTCGTCTCCAAACCTACCGTTCGCTCGTTACCATGATGACTAACGAAGTGGTCTCAAAAAAGCGTAAGCCCGACGAGTTTCTGACCGACGAGGAAGCACTCGCCGTCATTAAAAGGGCCTCAAACCAACGCAAAGATTCCATTGAGCAGTACGAGAAGGGCGGACGCCCCGAACTTGCAGAAAGCGAAAAAGCTGAGCTCGCTATTATTGAGGAACTTCTTCCTGCCCAGATGTCGCGTGAGGAGGTAGAAACCGTGGTAAGGGCAAAGATGCAGGAAACTGGCACAACGGATAAATCGGGGGCTGGCAAACTCACAGGCGCCGTCATGCAGGAACTGAAGGGTCAGGCTGACGGTTCCGTCGTGAAAGAGGTTGTTGACTCCCTACTTCAGTAGCTTGAGGCCACCCAGATACATCATCATCGATAAGCGCCGTGGT
>DASVVA010000021.1:0-8829 GCA_036386775.1 Minisyncoccota bacterium | reverse complement strand
TCAGGAGTTCTAGTGCTCGCAAAGACTCAAGAGGCGCACGCTTTTCTAAAAAGTGCCTTTCATGATCGTCTTGTACACAAAACGTACATGGCGTTTGTGTACGGCGTGCCGAAAGAAGAGAGCGATGTCATTGACTTTTCTATTGGCCGTTCACGCAAGGACTTCCGTCTCCGCTCCGCGCAGCCAAAAGCCAAGGGGCGTATGCGCGAAGCAATCACGCGCTATGAAGTAGCGGGCCAAATAGGCACACACTCCCTGCTGCGCGTCATGCCTGAGACCGGGCGTACACACCAGATACGCGTGCACCTTAAGGCAATTCATCATCCGGTTGTCTGTGATCCGCTGTATGCCCCCAGGCACAAGTGCGACCTCGGTTTTTCGCGCCTCGGTCTTCACGCGGCAAGTTTAGACCTGCCCACACCGGCTGGGGAGCGACTTATAATCGAGTCACCGCTCCCTGAAGAGCTTGCCCGTGCGGCGAAACGTTTCTTATAGAAGCGGCAAGGCTTTTGCGTTCAAAAAAGTGCCGTGGTACAGTGCGCGAATCATGCAGAACGTAATCACTCCCGTTAGGATCGAGGAGCGAGTCAAACTTGGCATTCGCCCGGGTGACACCGTCCGTGTCCACCAGAAGATATACGAGGAAAAGAAGGGCAAGGCCGCCAACAAGAAGGAAACCACGACTAAAACAGCCCGTATCCAGGTATTCGAAGGCCTGGTGCTTGCTGTAAAGCACGGCACTGAGCCAGGAGCAACCTTTACCGTACGAGCTACGCTCTCGGGTATTGGTGTGGAAAAAATATTCCCGCTCTATGCACCTTTTATTGAGAAGATCGAGATCGTTCGTCGCTCGAAGGTGCGCCGCGCAAAGCTCTACTTCATTCGTGAGAAGGTTGCCCGCGAGGTACGCCGCCAGCTCCGCAATATGCGCATGGTGAAGATCTCAACTGACGATTTTGCCAAGGCCGACGAGCCGGACACGACTCCCGAAGAGGCGGTCGAAGAAGTTCGTGAGAACGACCCAGCACAGAAGCCTGACGGTACTGAAATGGCGCCGGCAGAGGAGGTTGCGGGAGCACCAGAGACACCAGAAGTGCAAGGACCGGAATCTGCTCCCGAGGAGGGAACTGGCGAGGAGAAAATTTCCTAAGCAAAAAGAAAGAGCCGGATACCGGCTCTTTCTTTTTGTGTTTCCGTTGCGTATAGTAATCGGGTTCTCGCCTGCCCAGGTGTTGAAATTGGTAGACAAGCATCCTTGAGGTGGATGTGCCGCAAGGCGTGGAGGTTCAAGTCCTCTCCTGGGCACAAACGCAAAAACGCCGAAAGGCGTTTTTGCGTTTGTGCTACAGCGCAAAGCCAATTAAAAAAGCCCGCGCCGAAGCGCGGACGTGAAGTCTAGTGGCACGACTGGCCGCGAGTCATCCGATACGCCGGCGTGACCGTAAGGGCGACGATGACGAGCGATAGGACAGGAATGACGACATTCCACCCGGTAAGCTCGACGATGACGCTTCCCACGATAACGATGACGTTGATGCTCGCGTCGGTACGCGTGTGGCGGCGCTGCGCCTCGGTTGTGGCATTCCGCTCCTTCGGAATGAGGTGGTATTGCCACAGGTTTCCGAGACCGCCCAGAATCGCGACGGCGATGCTCCACGCTTCCGTGGCATCGGGGTTAGCGAGATGCCGCACCGCCTCGAGGGTGATGAAGCAGAGCGATCCCAGAAGCAGCCACCCGCTTACTCGCAGCCACTTCGTCCTCAGCCGCCTCTCCTCCTCAGCCGCAAGTCCGCCGTTGGCGACCTTGTGCTTATGAAGTGTCTTTTCGACGTGCCAGGAGATGAGTCCGTTGGCGCCGTCGGAAAAGACGTGGAGCGCATCGGCGATGAGGGCGAGGTTGTGGGAGAGCCATCCTCCAACCACCTCAGCGACGAATATCGCTGCCGAAATGAGTGTGATACTGCCGTACTGCTTCGCGTTATGTTCGTGGCCGCCGTGAGAGGCGCCGCCGCAATGACCGTGGTCATGGGGCATGACCGCCTCCTTCCGTTGTGAAAACCAAGGGCCTAGCCCGAACCATTAATAACACGAAAAAGGAAAACGGCAAATCTCTGCCGTACTTCGTATATACTGTCTTCGATGTTATTCACCGGCAAAGGCGATGGGGGCACTACCAAGACATTTGGCTGCAATCAGCAGCGAATCTCCAAGTCTTCAGAGCTGCCGGAAGCACTCGGTACCCTCGACGAGCTTAACTCGTTTCTTGGGCTGGCCAAGGTAAAGGCCCGTACGCTTGATGATCCTGTGGTGCCGGTAGGGAGTCGCAGACTTAGCACGTCAGCAATTATTGCTGACGTGCAGGAGACATTGTTTATTGTGCAGGCCGAAGTGGCTGGCGCACCTAAAAAGGTGAGGAAGTCGAAAGTGACGCAGGCGACACTGGTCATAAACACGATAGAGACTTTAATGCCGCCGATTACCAACTTCACGGTTGCTGGAGGAACGGAGCTCTCGGCAACTCTGGATGTTGCGCGCACCATTTCACGCAGAGCCGAGAGGCGTGTCATTGCTGTCGCAGAAGCAGGTCTTCGAAAAATCTCTCCAAACACAAAGGCGTATCTCAACCGCCTTTCTTCGCTCCTGTTTGCGCTCGCGCGCTATGCGAATGAGCGTTCCGGTATTCCGAGGGAAACACCCAAGTACAAATAAGCACGTGTTTGTGCTATAAGAATGCAATCGCAGATGCGATACATGGCGGCCTTAGCTCAGCTGGTAGAGCACCTGGTTGTGGTCCAGGCGGTCGCGGGTTCGAGCCCCGCAGGTCGCCCAAAAAGCCGTTGGATTTTATAGAAAGCAGAATTCTACTTTCGCTTTAATGCAGAGCGGTGTATACATAGCCTCATGAAATCCTTTTTCGCAGAATTTAAGAAATTTGCGCTTCGGGGTAACGTTGTTGACTTGGCAGTCGGTGTCGTAATCGGCGCAGCCTTCACGGCGGTGACAAACTCGTTAGTAACGAACATCATAACGCCGCCGATTGGCTGGCTTATTGGCGGCATCGATTTCAGTTCGCTTGGCATCACTGTGGGAGGTGACGTCGTCATCGGATACGGTCTCTTCATAGAAGCGGTAGTGAACTTCATTCTTACAGCTTTTGCGCTCTTCCTGCTCATCCGTTTTATCAATCGGCTTACTGTGCTCGCACGCAAAGAAGAAGAGGCCGAGAAGGCAGCAGAGGAAGAAAAGACCCACCATCGTGAGATCGTTCTGCTTGAGGAAATTCGCGATGCTCTTGTAAAAAAAGAACCAGTCGTATGAAGCAGCTTGTCTTAGGCGCAGTTCTGGTTTTCGTCCTCGGGCTTGCTGGTTTTCTGTATCGCTATACGCTTGAGCGCCCGAACGTATCTCCTGCAGCGACCGCCTGCACCACTGAAGCGAGAGTCTGTCCGGACGGCACCAGTGTCGGACGTTCAGGACCAAGTTGTAATTTTAGCGCCTGCCCTTTGCCGAACGTAGATATGACACAACTCGGTATCGCGTTTGCGCTTCCGGCAGGTTATGCGGCAAATCTGAATGCTCTGACCGAAGGGGATGACCTCGTTGCCGCTTACGAAAAAACCTCACTTACGAAAGAGGTGCCGCACGCAATCGTGATTCGCCGTTACCAAATTCCTGCAGGGAAGACCGCAAACGACGTGCTCCTGGCGGAGACCGCGTATGATACTTCGGGAGAGCCAGTCAGGAACATGACTGAGTTCAAGCCGATAATAATTAACAGCAAGACCTTCCAGATGATCAGTACCGACCGCTTTGAGGCACAAGTGCACACGGTCTACTACCTGCCGCGCGCAACCGATGTTCTCCGCTTCGAAGTGCTCGAGCGCGACGTGGTTGCTTGGACCGATCCGTCGCTCGACATAGCGACGCTTCCAGAGCACCGGGCTCTTCTTCAGATGCTCGGCACACTCCAAGTACAGTAGGGCACAAACAAAAAGCCGTGAGCGTAAGCTCGCGGCTTTTTGTTTCGTAGCTAATGCCCATCCCCCTCGTGGTGGACTTCAGTTTCAAGGGCAGGCGCAGCGCCTTCCTCATGCCCGTGCTCGGGCTCAACGGCGAGCAACAGGAGCATGGCGGCAACGCCCACTACTATGGCAGCAAGCTGAATTAAGGACTTCTTTGCGGACTTCATTTTGTGCAGCTCGGGAATGAGGTCGGAGAGAGCAATGTAAATAAAGCCGCCAGCAGTTATGGGTACAAGAAGTAGTGCCACTGCCTCGGCGCGCTCGCCGAGGAAGAAGGCGACACCAGCCCCGAGAAAGGCGAAGAGCGCTGAAAGGAAGTTGAACCAAAGCGCCTTGGCCTTTGTGTATCCAGCATGCAGCAGAACTCCAAAGTCGCCGATCTCCTGCGGAATCTCATGCAGAATGACGGCGATGGTCGTGGCGATACCCACTTCAATACTTACGGTATACGCAAGACCAATAATAAGTCCGTCGATGAAGTTATGTACGCCATCGGAAAATAAGATAATGCGACCAACTGGATGAACGGCGGGCTCGAACTCCTCTATCCCTTGGTGGTGGTGCCAATGGAGAACTTTTTCTACAACAAAGAAGAACAAGATACCGCCAATGATCGCGAGCGAAAGCGTGGTGGGATCAGTCGCTTCTGCAAATGCCTCCGGGATGAGGTGTATGAACGCGTCGCCGAGGAGGGCGCCCACAGCAAGGGAGACGAGCACGAAAAGACCGGCGCGCAGTCGCTCAACGTTCACGGATATAGCGACAGCGCCAATGAGTGAAATTAAGCTGATAAGCGCGACACTACCAAAGGCGTACAGATATACGGATGTCATGCAGGATTAATTAGTTAGTAACCGGAACTAGCATGTGGGAGAAAATAAAGCGTTAAGATTAGCCTAAACCAGCGAGAATGAAGATGCAATTAGCTGCCGTGTTAGTGGACGTGGGCAGTCGTAGGATTACTGGAGTCTCGCGTAATGCCATGAAGAAGTCGCGCGGCGATAAGGGTCGTAACGGGCACGGCGAGAATAAGCCCAATACTTCCTATCAGAATACGCACGATTTCGGTCGCGAAGATCTCACCGTTAATAATATACGAGAGAGGTGACGTCGACTGCTCGACCAGAAGCAGAAGTGGAAGTGAGGCACCGACGTAGGCGATGGCCAGTGTGTTCACCAGGGCTCCAATGTGCTCGCGGCCGATGCGCAGGCCCCGGCGGTAAGCCTCGGTTGCGGAGAGCGCGGGCTGTACGCGATAAAGTTCGTCCACAGCGACCGCCTGGCCGATGGCAATATCGTAAAGCACTCCCAAGAGGCCGATCATTATGCCGCCGAACAGCAGCCCCACCATGCTGATACGCCCCTCAGTGTTGAAGTTAAGGTAGACATTCGTCTCGCTTGTAAAGCCCGAGAGACTGGCGAGATCGACCGCATACCACGCCGCGAGGCCGGTCACAATAACAGTTGCGATCATGCCTAGTACCGCTGAGGTGGTCGCGCGGTTGAATCCGTGCGTGATGTAAGAGCCGACAACAATAATTAGTGAGGCAACGCCTATGGAAATGAGGATTGGACTATAGCCGCTGTAGATACCCGGCAGTAGGAGATAGAAAATGAGCACAAGGCTGCCGATGAGACTTGCCAGTCCTCGAATGCCCTGTGTACCCCCGAAGAGAAATAGCAGCAGTAAGAATATTCCAGCAAGCCCGTATAGCACCGGAAGCCGGTAAGGATCAGAGACCGACCACATCTCGGTACCGTCAGTCGGGCTTATGGTGTGCCGTACGTAGAAAGTTTCGCCGACTTTGAGCTGCGTGAAGTCATTGTCGAAGGTGGCAGTGAGGCCTCTTTCCGGGCCGTCTATAATTTCGATTGTAAGCGTTTGTGAGCGGCCCTCAACATTGGTGCCAGGGATCTCAGCGTCGCGTTCATTCGTAACCTCAAGAACTCTGGCTTTGGAGATCACCTCAACGTCGGGTACGAAAGGGTCGGGTTCGGCCACCGGGTCCTCCTGTGCAAAGGCAAGGGCAGGAGAGAGAAGAAAGGTAAGGCCAAAAAGGATTCGAAAGGCGGTGGTCATGCGAAAAGTATAGCCTTTTGGGCCGGTGCTACAATTTAGACATACCCTAACTAACTACATTATGAACGAATCCTGGAAGTCCTTCATTAACGACCACGGTCGCGTACTTGCTTACGCAGCCGCTGCCGCCCTCCTTCTTTTGGCTGTCTTCCTGCTGGTAAAGACGGTTGATGCCATGGACCGCATGGGCAAGTCGCCGTACGCAGGCCCAAACGTGATTACGGTCACGGGAGAAGGAAAGGCGGAGACACCGCCGACGATTGCACGCGTCATGTTTACCGTGCAGGAAACAGCTGCCACTGTTGCTGCAGCACAGGAGGCTGCGGACAAGCGGTCGCGCACAGCACTCGATGGTGTTCGAAGTCTTGGAGTCGAAGACAAAGACGTGCGTGCCGACGCATACCAGGTTAATCCGCAGTATGAAAACCCGCAACCGTGTGTGCCGGGCAGGGAATGTGTTCAGAACCCGCGAATCATCGGCTACCAGGTAGCACAAACGGTGACGGTGAAGGTCAGGAACACAAACATCGCTGGCGAGGTCATTCAGGCACTCGGCACAGCGGGCGTACAAAACATCTCTGGCCCTAACTTCGAAGTCGATGACGACTCAGATGTTATGCGCGAGGCGCGCGCAAAAGCCATTGAGGACGCACGACAAAAGGCGAAAGAGCTCGCGCGCCAGCTCCATGTGCGCCTCGGCGATGTCGTCTCCTATGGCGAAAATGGCGGCCCGTATCCGATGCCAACTGCCGGCATTGGGAAGGGCGGAGTTATGATGGATTCGATGGCTCGCAGTGAAGCTGCGACACCACTCCCGCAAGGACAGAATGAGTCCACGGTAATGGTTACTGTCACCTACGAGATCAAATAAGTTGTTACCAAAACGCAAAGCCGCGGCTACTGGCCGCGGCTTTGCGTTTGTCGTAAAAAAGAAGCCGTACTTCCATACGGTTTCGGCTAGGACGACACACCATATTTACGGCGCTGCTCCTCGATAAGTTTGGGAACCTCGCGCCTGAGCATGTCGCGGTATTCTCTGTGCGCGTGGAACTGCACGACCGCTTCCCGTCCTTTTTGCGTAATGCGATAAGCGGTAATGGAGCGGGCGCATGTGGCGGTCAGCTCAGGATCGACCTCAAGGAGCCCTTCCTGAATGTATCTGTACGAGTCGATTTTCGTTGACCACCCTGCAGTGTCTTCACTATTGGTTACGCTACCTCTCCACCGTCCCTCACCGGTCACCTGGACGAATAGCCGAGGCTCACCCGGCTGCATTAGATGCGTGAGTACGCGCACTGCGGGTTCTGTGGGGAGTTCCCACGTACCCCATAAGCCGAGCTGGCTAAGCGTAAACGTGGGCCTGGGCATCGCACACCCCCTTTCTGCGGCGACTATACCACGTATTACCAGACTCAGCGGAAGCGTGATTGACACCAAAAAACGCTGTAGTATCCTGTATATATTCAAGGCCCGCGGGTCTTTTTTAATTTCGGCGGTTAATCAGCCACTATGAACTCACTTACCACCTACCTCAGGAACGTCCGCGCCGAGCTTGGTCATGTTGTGTGGCCGAAGCGCTCGACGGCCATACAGCACGTGATCCTGATCGTGCTCATCTCCGCCATAACGGCTCTCTTCATCGCGGGTCTCGACTACGTCTTCACCCGGGGTCTTAGCAGCGTGCTTTATTAATCTGCAGCTCTTTACTTATGGCAACTGAACGCACCGGGCCCGCGTACTCTGACGACGCAGCTAATACTGAGCCCCGCTGGTATACCATTCACACCTACGCCGGCTACGAGAACGCTGTTGAGCGCAATCTGAAACAGCGTATCGAGTCGCTCGGCATGGAAAACAAGATCTTCGAGGTCGTTGTACCCACCGAAAAGAAGATCCGTGTTAAAGGAGGGAAGCGCATCGTCGAGGAGGAGAAAATTTACCCGGGTTATATCCTCGTACGCATGATCGTCGACGAAGACTCCTGGTTTGTCGTCCGCAACACGCCCCGCGTTACGGGCTTTGTGGGCTCAGGCGTAACGCCCGTTCCTATGGAAGAATCGGAGGTTGCTACGCTCATGAAGCGCATGGACGCAGACGCACCCAAACACCGCATCGATCTTTCGAAAGACGACCCTATCGTTATCACCGACGGCCCCTTCAAAGATCTGGAGGGCAAGGTGGGAGAGATTGACGAGGAGCGCGGCAAGATCAAGGTTATGGTCGCCATGTTCGGTCGCGAGACGCCAGTCGAGCTCGACTTTTTGCAGATTCGCAAACTCTAAGGTACAGTCTCGTAACACATTCATATGGCAAAGGTAGTTAAGAAAATCAAACTCCAGATTCCGGGAGGGAAGGCGACACCGGCACCTCCTGTCGGTACCGTACTCGGTCCTGCGGGCGTCAACATAGGTGACTTCGTAAACAAGTTCAACGAGGCGACCAAGGACAAGCCCGGTATCATCATTCCGGTCGACATGACCGTATACGATGACCGCACGTTTACTTTTGTCCTCAAGGTTTCTCCGATGGCACAGCTCATCATGAAGGCTGCGGGCATCGACAAGGGCTCAGGTAAAACCCCGCTTAAGCGCGCCGGTAATATCTCTCGTGCGCAGGTCCGCGAGATCGCGGAAACCAAGATGCCTGACCTAAACGCAGCCTCTGTGGAGGCCGCAGAGCGCATGGTTGAGGGAACTGCCCGCTCAATGGGGGTTGAAATTAAATAGA
>DASVVA010000020.1:0-13995 GCA_036386775.1 Minisyncoccota bacterium | reverse complement strand
GGTACTTCATGAGGCCAACCCTCATGTGCTATAATCCTAGCACAAGCAGTTTTTATGTCAAGTACCCCCCCAGAGGACTCCATCATTCCCTCTCCTGTCCGTATTCGCGATCAGGCACTTGATAGCACGCTTCGTCCCTCGGTCTGGGATGAGTATGTAGGCCAGGGGCACGTGAAAGCGAACGTGCAAATCGTACTAGAGGCCGCGAAGAAGCGGGGCGACATGCCAGAACATCTCCTTTTCTATGGCCCTCCAGGTGTTGGTAAAACAACGCTCGCACATTTAGTAGCACGGACACTTGAAGCCCCATTCAAAAGCACCTCCGGTGTCGCCATTGAGCGTGCTGGCGACCTCGCAGCGATCCTTACGAATCTTGAGCCGGGCACGGTGCTCTTTATCGACGAGATTCACCAGCTCTCTTCGAAGATCGAAGAGCTTCTCTACCCTGCACTTGAGAACGGAACGCTCGATATCGTGCTCGGCAAAGGACCTTCGGCGCGAACAGTCGAACTTACTCTGCCGCCGTTTACGCTTGTGGGAGCAACGACGCGTGTCGCGCAGCTCTCAGGGCCTTTACGCTCTCGCTTCGGTGGAGGCGTCTATCAGCTCGACTTTTATAGTGACGACGATCTTCGCGCAATTATTACGCGGTCTGCGCGCGTACTAGACGTGCCTGCTTCAGCAGAAGTTGTAGACAAAGTAGCGTTACGCAGCCGTGCTACGCCACGCGTAGCGAATGCCCTTTTGAAACGCGTACGCGACTTTGCTCAGGTGCACGATCGCGAGCTTTCACCCCAGGTCTGTGACGAGGCGTGTGAGCTCTTTGGTATCGACAGGCTTGGACTTACGAAGGATGACCGCCGTTATCTGGAAACTTTGCGCGACTCCTTTAAAGGCGGGCCCGCAGGTCTCCGCGCTCTTGCCAGCCATTTGCACGAAGACGCTGAGACCGTGGAAAACTTATACGAACCCTATCTCCTACGCCTAGGCTTTATTGAACGCTCGCCACGCGGACGCGTACTCACAGACAAAGGCCGCGAGTATCTTGGGTAATCCACGTTGACGCGGAGCGAAAGATTGATAAGGTAGAAACTTGTTCGCAAGAGACGGGAGATACTTTAGTGACGACGGGACGAAGAGATACGGGCATAGGATCGGCCGCCATCAGGGCGGCGGCGCCATTCACCAGTGGCGCACGGCATTCGAACCCACCGCCGCCACCGATGTGCCCGGTTCGGGCGAATGAGCGAGACCGCTCTTTTATGGAGGCTCACAGCGCGTGAGCCTCCGGCCGGCCCAAAGGGCCGGCTTTTTTAGTTCTTGCTCTATACCGGCGAAACGTATAGCCTTTAGGCAGAGAAAGGAGCCTGGCATGACCGACCAGACTGTGACCGCAGCCTCGTCTGCGGCTGAAATTGTCGCGGCCATTAACCGGGCAGGTGAAGCTCGGCCTGCGCATCGCGCCTTCGATTGGCCGAAGGAGGGCGAACACCGGCAGAAGTCGTGGGTACTTCCCACGGACATCGGGTCCTCGACGTCCAAGGATCAAAGTCTGGTGAAGAGGCTCAAACAGCTCACGAAACTCGGTATTCTAGAAAGCCGAACTCGTGGGGGTAGCCGTCCTCGTTTCCGTGCGGGTCCGCACGCTGAAAACCAGGAAGTTCTTCTGCGAGCAGACCTTGAGAAAGAGAAGCCGCAGGGAGAGCTGCTCTTATGACCCTACCGGCCGCCGTAAGCGGCCTTTTTCTGTTAAAGATTTTGCTTCTCCCAAAGTTCGTAGAACCGACCTTTCTTTGCATAAAGCTCAGCGAAGCTTCCCTCTTCAAGAATCTTGCCGCCTTCCAGCACTACGATACGGTCCATCTCGCGAATTGTGGTGAGGCGGTGCGCTATAACGACAGCAGTCACGCTTTTGAAGAACTCGTGGAGTGACTCACGAATCTTCTCTTCCGACTCAATATCAAGATGTGATGTCGCCTCATCAAGAAGCAGAAGCTGGGGTGACTTAAAGACGGCGCGCGCGATGCCGAGCCGCTGGCGCTCCCCGCCGGAAAGGCGGACTCCTTTCTCGCCGACAAAGGTTTCAACGCCGTCTGGAAGCCTGGAAAGGAAATCCTCAACATGTGCGACACGAAGCGCGCGCTCAAGCTGTGCTTCGTTATTCTCTTCGCTACTGTTGGCCAGCGTTACGTTATCCCTAAGACTCAAGTTGAACACCTCGGTGTCTTGGAGGACCACAGCAGAATATTTGAAGTAGTCTTGTTTGCTGATCGTCTTAAGCGGCACGCCGTCGACGAGTATTTCACCTGTATAGGATTCGTGTTCCTTGAGAAGGAGCTTGAACAGTGTCGACTTACCCGCGCCCGACAGGCCAACAATGCCGACTTTTTCGCCACGGCGGATGGTAAGCGAAACGCTTTTCAGCACCTCGTTACTTCCATATCCAAAAGAGGTGTTTTGTACCTGAATTGTTTTCCAGTCTGCCGGAAACGAAACCTTCCCCTCTTCTGTGTCTATAATCACTGGCTCGCGCATCGCCTCAAACATACGTCCTACGGAAAGTTTCGCGATCACATACTCTTGGGTAATGTCCGCAAGCTCGCTTACCGATCCCACTAGCCGGCTAAAGTAGCCGAAAAACAGCACAAGGAAGCCAACTTCATACTTTCCAGCTGTAATGCCGAGAATTACAAGGACCAGTATTCCAATCTGGAAAAGGTTTGCATACACATGGCGCACCGAACTCCCCGTCTGAAACCAAAATACGCGATTGTACACTTTCTGTAGAAGCGTGGTCGACGCGTTTCTGAGTATCGCCCCCAGGCTGGCAGCCATTCCGAGAACTTTAACCGTCCGAATGTTATTTAGTGCCTCAAAAAATACTCCCTGCAGCTCCTCTTCCTCTAAGTTTACGGCTATAGCGACTCGCTTAGCACGACCGCGAAGCAAGTACGCAAGCACGTAATATGTAACGAGAAAAACGCCCGTTAGTGCTGCTATAAATAAATCAAAGCGAGCAATAACGTAGGTAATACCTATAAAGTTAATAACGATCTCAAGAACGTTGTTAATCCAAATGCGCAAGATTCGGTCAGCGCTTTCAGCTCCGCGGGTGATGCGCTTCAGCTTATTTCCCGTGTTCTCACGTTCATGCCACGAAATATCAAGACGAAAGAAGTGCGCGAGGGCAGCATTCTCAAGATCGAGCTTCATTCGCTCGCTCGTGCGATACACAAGCATCTTTGCTCCGTAAATGCCGATAAATCGTGCAACGACAGCAGCTGCAAAAAGTCCCAATATTGTCCATACGGGCGAAAGCGACACGCCGGCTTCGTAGTCGGTAAGGAAGTTTACGACAAGCGCAAGCGCAAGCGGCGGATACAGAGCGGCAAGGTCGGCAGCAACCCGTAGTGTTGTTGCTAGCGCCAGAGTCCATTTGTACGGCGCCAGATACGGAGCAAGATCTGTGAAAAGTTCTCTGGCTGTGTATTCTTTATTTTTTCTGTGGAGGAGGGGCATGGAATGAAAGTGTAGCACCGCCTGCGTCGCTACTTAATTTATGGTATGGTGCCGCCAGATTGGAGGGATCGAGATGCGCAGTAGGCGACCTTATTACAACAGGGACCCCGAGGAGGTTCCAGAGCATGTGGCCTTGATGACGGCCCCGGAGAATCATCCGCCCTGGTGGCGCGCCATGCTCGAGGTTCGTACTTTCGAGGACATTTTTGTGTTCTACGACGGACAGCCCGCCGACATACGCGACGCCGGGCATGAGCTCCTTGAGAGTTTTATGGACGACCCTAAACAGCGCCCGAGGGAAATCTATGAAATTTATAGGGGACGCGCCCACCGAAAACGTCGGGTTGACGAGGCCATTGCCTGGCAGCTGACGGTAGCGGCACAAAAACGCGTTGAGTCCGCGAAGAAAACGCTCAAGGCCGGCACGAAGCTCGGCATCGTTCTCTATCCGCTCGAGGTTGTGCACGACCAGGTCTTCCTGCTTCATTCCGGGCTTCAGTACGTGAAGCATGAGTCGGGCCGCGGCGAATTAGAGGGCATGCGCGGCGGGCCGCGTCACCTCGGGCTACGCGCCTCTTCTTTGCGTCGCTAGCTCATGGACCGGCAACTTCGGCGCCGGTCCTTTTTCTTTTATTTCCTGACGCCAAGCTGGTCAAAAACAAAAGCCCACATGTCAGCATCTTGCTCAGCAGCGCGCGACACCGAGAGAGCGCCGCCATGACCGGCCTGCATTTCGACACGCATTAGAGTTGGATACTCTGATGCATTTGCCTCAATGAGGCGGGCGGCAAATTTGTATGCGTGGAGTGGATGCACACGATCATCGTGGTCGGAAGTCATGACAAGTGTTGCGGGATAGCGTTCGCCGTCCTTAAGGTTGTGATAGGGGCTATAACCAAGCAGGTATTTGAACATTTCAGGATTGTCTGGGTCTCCGTAGTCGGGTATCCAGTGACGGCCACCGAGATGAAGGTGGTATCGGAGCATGTCGGCAACAGGGACGCGGCATACGACTGCTCGCACCAGGTCGGGACGTTGCGCCATGGTCGCCGCCACCAGAAGACCTCCATTACTGCCGCCCATAATGGCAAGCCTGTCCTGTGCTGTATATCTTTCGCGCACCAGGAACTCTGCGGCTGCGATAAAGTCGTCGAAAACATTCTGCTTATTTTTTTTCATACCTGCCTCGTGCCAGTCACGTCCGAATTCTCCACCACCCCGCAGGTTAGCGATCGCGAAAACGCCGCCCCGAGTGATAAACGGCAGTGCATGCACCAGAAAACCTGGTCGTAGGCTCACATCGAACCCTCCGTAGCCATAAAGCATGGTCGGGTTATCGCTGTTTTTCTCGAGTCCTTCCTTATATACAAGGAACATCGGTACGGGCGTGCCGTCTTTCGATGTGTACCAGACCTGCTGAGTTGTTATTGCGCTTGGGTCAAATGGTGGTGTTGCTTGCTCAATAATTTCGAGCTCCCCGTCAGGAACGCCAATACGATAGACGGTTGGCGGGTAGGCAAAGGACGCAAACAGGAAGAAGAGTTCGTTTCCTTCGCCTTCCTTGGTAAAACCACTGACAGTACCTGCAACCGGAAGCGGCAGCTCGCGGAGGACTTCTCCAGCAAGAGTGTGCTCCTGTACAACACCCTGTACATTGCGAAGCTTGTGTACAAAAAGTCGGTCTTGCACCAGCGCGTATCCTTCTATGACGTCGTCTCCTTCGATAACTACATCCGTAAATTTCACGCTGCCCGATACCGCCCCACTAAGACTGCATGAGATGAGTTTCCACTTTGGTGCTCCATTGTTGGTAAGAACATAGAGCAGTTCTCGGTGTGCGCTCGCATACGCCAGCGTTCCCAAGACACGAGGCAGTACAAGCACGAATTCACTTTCAGGTTCCTTAAGATTTTTTACGTAAACTTCGCTCCATTCCTGACCGCCTTGTTGGCCGTGCAGATTACCGACCAAGTACTGCCCATCTGACGAAAGACGTACGGCGGGGAACCATTCCTTCTCGAAGCCCTTACCCCACACCTGTGTGTCTTCATTTGTGTCAGTGCCGACCGTGTGAAAATAAACTCGTTTATGAAATTTCGCCTCTTCAAGTGGCGCCTGCGGATCACGACGCGTATACCAGAAGCCAGCACCTTCGAAACCCCATGTTCCCAGCTCCGGATACACATCATCAAGAACACGATCAGGAAGGTCTTTGCCAGTCGAGACATCAATGAGTCGCAACTCCTTCTTATCATTCCCTGCGTATGAGAGCGCGTAGGCAAGAAGTTCGCCATTCCGAGACGGTGTCCACTCGGCAAGTACGGTCGTTTTGCTTGTCGAGAGTTTGTTGGGGTCTATGAGCACACGTGGTGTGCCTTTGAGACCTTCTTTGACGTACAGCACCGCCATGTCTTCGCCTGTCTTGCGGTGAAGATAAAAGTATCGACCGCACCGCGGTACCGGTGCATTCCATGTGTCGTATGAAGCGAGACTCTTGAGCTCATCGCGTAACATCTCGCGTACTGAAAGATTATCGAAGTATTCCCGCGCACGGGCTCCTTCCTGCGTGAGCCACGCGTATATTTCGGGATCGGATGGGTCCCCTTCGAGCCAACGATACGGGTCCGTTACTTCAGTACCGTGTAGTGTTTCTTTGAAATCGCTCCTACGGGCGTACATACCCGTATATTAACAAAACTAGCGTTTCTTTGTGGGTGTCTTTTTCGCTACTTTTTTAGCCGGCGCCTTTTTTGCGGCCTTCTTGGGGGCGTCTGCTGGTCGGGCCGCAGGCACATGCTTGCGAACCTCTTTACCAAGTGCTTCTTTGCGAGAACCCGCCTCAAGAGTTGCGGCAAGCCTCTCTAAAGTTGACTGCATTAGGTCGACTTTGCGTGCGAGCTCGTCGATACGCGGGTCAGGCTTGGGGGCAACGGGTGGGCGAGGTTGTTCGAACTTTCGCTCACTGAAACGCTGCTCCCGTTCGCGTGGGCGGTCGCCCTCCTGCTTAAAGCAGTTGGTGCAGTAAACAGGCTTCTTCCCGTTCGGACGAAACGGCACTTGGCAGCGATCGTGGCAGGAGTTGCACTCAGCGTCGTAAAGCTCGCGGTCTCCTCCTCTGTCTCCTCTAAAAGGGCGATCGGAACCTGCTTTATTAAAAGGTCGGCGGTCGCCACCGAAACGTGAGTTGTTCTTAAAAGGTGCCATGCGCTAGTGATTAGGGGATAAGGTCACGTATGTACGGCTTAGTTGTAAAAAGGTCAGCACAAATGCCGAATAAGCCGCACATACTTAAACTCATACGCCCAAGTCTCTTAAGAGTACTATAGACTGTAAGCAAGTCAAGTGGGGCCTGCTCCTGCCAGCACAAGCTTCTGTGCACGTGTAAGGTGTTTTATCTCCGCCTCTCGTTTCTGGGCCGTGGCTCGGCTTTCCCTCTCCTCGCTATAAACGATACGGACCGGGCGGTGTGTGCGGGTATACCGTGCTCCCTTTCCTTCTCTGTGCTGTTTGAAACGACGAACAAGATCAGTTGTGATACCTGTGTAGAGCGAGCCGTCGCTGCATTCGATTACATAGACGAAGTACACACCAGCCATAGTACGACACCGCTAATGTTGGAGTCTAACGTCCAGCGTGAATGGAGCTGACTTCCCTAAACCTTTGTATTGTTTCGTTTCGGCCAACAGCATCCACCGCCAACCAAGCATCTACATAACTTTTGGCACCAATGGCTTCATAGTATTGTCTCTCTTTTGAAATTTCCTCAGGTAAGTCGAGGATGTTGATATAAATATCTTCTAATACTGCCAAAACAACTATGTGGTTCTTTTTAATAATATCTGTGTCGTCCGGCCAGATTTCGTCACGTATTTGCCCCAGTACGTCGGTAGAATAACTGGTGTTACGAGCCAGTAGTCTGTGTATGAGTTCGTGTGCGAGCACTATAGGGAAGCGCTTCGTATCTATGGCAGACGAAACTATAAGTGGAACGCTCATGCCTGACCCGTGCATTATTCCTGAGACATATGCGTATATGTCTCGCTCTGAGAATTTGAGACCCAGCTGATCTTCAAGTGCCGCTAAATAGTCTTGCTCTATCTTCTCCCATTCTGATTTAAATAGGTCGATCTTTGCCGCTGTCTTTTCCTTATCGGGTTGATTGAACAGAGGATCATACTTACGAATTAAACCAGTCAAGACCATTTCCAAAAGATCTCCGTGTTCAATGTGAATCCTCGGCAAGTTCATGTGTTAAGTATAAGCCATTAAGTTTTTGGTTCTGAAAGTCCAACGACTGCCATTTGATATACTCCACACATGGCAGGACACAGCAAATGGGCGCAGATAAAACGCCAAAAAGGAGTGACTGACGCAGCGCGCAGCCGCACCTTCTCTAAGTTTGCGAGACTTATCACTATTGAGTCGAAGAAAACCGGCGGCCAGGTAACTGCGCCGAGTCTAGCGGCTGTTATCGCGCGCGCTAAAGCAGTTAACATGCCCAAGGACAATATCGAGCGCGCTGTTGCTAAAGGAGCATCTAAAGAAGCAAACGATCTCGAACAGGTAGTTTATGAATTTTACGGTCCGAGTGGTGCAGCGGTCATTGTGAACGCGCTTACCGATAACAAAAACCGTACTACTGCTGAGATCAAGCACATGCTTTCGAAGAATGGCTACGAGCTCGGCACGCCGGGAAGTGCGGTATGGGCATTCAGCAAAGGCGGCGGCGGATCTCTAACCCCCAACGAGCCGCTGATGGATGTCTCTGGCGACGATGAGGAACGCCTGGGCAACCTTCTTGAACTTCTCGATGAACACGAAGACGTACAAGACGTTGTAACTAATGCCCGTGGCTACGAATCCACGAGCGACGAAGAGTAGCTGATCCTATTATATGAAGGTACTCGGGATCGACCCTGGATACGACCGCTTAGGGCTTGCGGTTCTTGAGGGAGACCCAAGCAGACCAAGCTTGGTGTGGAGTACTTGTGCGCTTCCGCCAAAGGGTCTTCCGGAGCTCCGTCTTGCACGAGTATATGAGGAGGTTGCCTCTGCGCTAAGCGCACACGCTCCAGACGTCCTTGCTATAGAGACACTCTTTTTTAGTACGAATAAAAAGAGCGCGCTTCAAGTTGCTGAGGCACGCGGCGCTATTCTCGCGGCCGCCGGAAAAGCCGGAGTGACTGTATGTGAATTCTCCCCTGCGCAGGTAAAACTTTCCGTTACCGGTCATGGCGCGGCCGATAAGAGCGCGATTGCGCGCATGGTGCCTCGTCTCGTATCTCTCCCGGAAAAGAAACGTCTCGATGATGAACTAGACGCTATTGCTGTCGCTATTGCTGGCCTTTCAGCGAGGCTTCACTTGAAGTAAGTGTTACTAACGGGTGCGGAGGCCGTCGGGTGCGTTCGGCGGACTGAAGCGAAAACATGAGCTTATCCCCGTATTCTCTATGAACCACTTGCAAACGGGGTACGTTTTGCTCAAATAGTAAGGCTTCGAAAAACCGGGGCATGACTAAATAATAAAGAACGTCATGATGGACGAAATTCGCGATGATGAGCTCGATGAGACGACGCCTGAAGAGGACCCGTTTCTTCCCAAGGAAGAAGATGTGGTGATTCCTGGCGAGAACGACCTTGACCTCGGTGTCGTAAACGAGGACGACCCCTTCCTCGTCACCGAAGAGAAGGACGAGGAAGACCTAGACGCTCACGGTCTTCACGATCCAGAGCAGGTCTAAGACCTCTAAAGAACGGCCCCGCAAGGGCCGTTCGTGTTAATATGCACGATATGCGTAAGAAAACAGGCTTTTTTTCTTCTCTGCTCCACACCAAAAGTCCGCTTACCCGTACCATCCTGGTGGTCGTCGGCATCGGTCTCGTATTTCTAGGAGGCAGTATCCTTTGGGTAGCTTTCACGCCCATCCCTGCGCTTAACACCTTTGATCCGGATAAGGTGGCAATGTCCACTAAGATTTACGATCGTACTGGCAAAACCGTTCTGTACGACCTCAACCGCGACATGCGGCGCACCATCGTGCCCTTGGGCGGCGTTTCGCAGGATCTTAAGGACGCCACGCTCGCTATTGAGGACTCTGATTTCTATAACCACGGGGGTATCAGTATCCGCGGAATTGGACGCGCGCTTCTTGCGGACGTAACTACCATGTCTTTCGCACAGGGCGGGTCTACTGTTACTCAGCAGGTGGTGAAAAACACCATTCTCACCGGAAAGAAGAGTGTTGTGCGTAAGGTACAGGAATGGATTCTTGCCATTCGCTTCGAGGCACGCTACTCAAAGGACGAGATCCTCGAGTTCTACTTCAACGTGACTCCGTACGGAGGAACCCTTTATGGTGCTGAAGCTTCGAGCCGAGCCTTCTTCGGCAAGAGCGCGAAGGATCTTACACTCGCCGAAGCGGCGTACCTTGCGTCAATTCCGCAGAGGCCCACCTACTACTCCCCTTACGGAAATAATCGAGAAGGGCTTGATGAGCGAAAGAACCTTGTACTCGCGCGCATGTTGAAGCTTGGATACATCACCCAAGAGGAGCACGACGCAGCACGTAATGAAAAAGTTACTTTCAGTCGCCAGCAGAACAACTCTATTATCGCGCCGCACTTTGTCTTCTACATCGAGCAACAACTTGAGGAGATGTACGGCCCGGATGTTGCCAATCAGGGCTACAGCGTCTACACCACACTCGACGCTGAGCTACAGAAGGAGGCCGATACAATAGTTCACAAACACGCTATTGCAAACACTTCGCGCTTTAATGCTTCCAACGCTTCGCTTATCGCCATAGATCCAAAAACCGGACAAATTCTCGCCATGGTTGGTTCGCGTGACTACTTCGATAAGGATATCGACGGGAACTTTAACGCGGCTCTCGCGCTTCGGCAGCCCGGATCTGCATTCAAGCCGTTTGTGTACGCTGCAGCCATACAGAAGGGTTACACGCGCGAAACCGCAATTTTCGACCTCCCCACCCAGTTCTCAACTACCTGTTCGCCAGCAGATACTCGTAACGCCGAGCCTCCTTGTTACGCCCCAGGCAACTTCGATGATAAGTTCCGCGGGCCCATGACATTTACAACCGCGCTTGCGCAGTCGATCAACATACCGGCAGTTAAGGCTCTTTATCTCGCAGGAATTCCAAGCACACTGCAGCTTGCTAAGAACATGGGACTCAATACGCTCAAGGAACCTCGTGACTACGGTCTTTCTCTCGCCCTTGGTGCCGCTGAGGTGCGTCTTCTTGATCTCACCGCAGCCTTCGCCGGCTTTGCTAACGACGGAATGGTCAATGCGCCGTACGGAATTATGAAAGTTACTGACGCTACCGGCAAGACACTCGATGAGTTCGAGCCCGAACCCAAGCGCGCAATAGATCCTGATATCGCCCGTGAGATTTCGTATATGCTCTCCAACAATGCCGCAAGAGAGAACGCAATAAACCCATTTACCTTCCCCGGCTTTGATGTGGCGGCGAAAACAGGGACCACGAACGAATCACGGGATGTGTGGACTATTGGATATACTCCAACAATCGCCATTGGTGCCTGGGCTGGTAACAACAACAACGCACCTATGGCCAAACAAACCGCCGGGTTCATCGTCGCCCCTATGTGGAATGAGGTTATGCGTTACGCGCTTGGTAAATACCCGCGCGAGTCGTTCAATCCTCCCCCCACTATTCCGGCAAGCGTGCCTCCTGCACTGCGTGGCGTCTACTCAGGTCCGGACGGGGTTCATGACATCCTTCACTGGGTGAATAAAGACAATCCTCGTTCTGGAGGAAGCTCTCGCGGCGACGGCCAATACCCATATTGGGAATACTCACTGTCTGGGTGGTTTGTTGGCGGCTTAGACGATCCGAACGCTACATCAACAGCCACATCTACCGCAACCACAACACCTTTCGACTTCATATTTGACGGTGATGGGGGTGGTGGTGATGGGGGTGACGGAGACAACAACGGAAACGGTGATCAGCGCCCTGAGGATGGTTCAGAGGACGAGCCAGGCCGCTAGCGCACCTCTCCCACCTCTATCCCGTCACGCTTTAAGCGCTCCTTTAGCTCTTCAAGGCGCAGCAGTAAGGCTGATTTAAGGACAGGCGGCACCTTTATGGTGAATCGTCCGTCCTCGTGTTGTACCTGGCTTGGTGTAACCGTTACACCGAATATTTCAGTAACTGCTTCAGCAACAGAGTGCCTTATATTTGCTTCCCTAACACCGGGCGTGGGGTGTCTCGCAAGAATGTCACGTATGGAGATCTCCATGGCGCAAGGATACTCCGAATGCCGCGCCAGCAAAAGCTGTGGCCACTCGTCCGTTTATGGTTGCCATACGAATATAAAAGTGGCATAAATGACTCCTCCGCTTGCTTATGCCCGGCCTCTCCTTCCACCAAAACCATCACACCCAAGGGCTGTTTATTTTTCTCATTAAAAGCGCGTTTCAGGAGGCGCGGCACAAACAGAGCAGTGTATTTCGACTTTTTAAATATTTGATACTAACAACGGTTGGGTACTTCGCGAGCACCAAATCACGTATTTTTGTTCTTTGTTATTGGTGGTTTCGCATAGCAGACGATGTTATTGATGGAGACACACCTCTACCTGAAGGCCACACACAACAGTCGTATATGCTTAGCAAGACCCAATTCATAGACGGCCTACCAAACCGCACAAATATTTTCCTACAAGAAGACAGATTTCTTATTTTCGCTTTAGAAAAAGCAGAATCTTTAGGAATTCAGTTTATTGGTGAGATCCAGAGACTGTGGGGCGCCATGCTGTGGGAAACCTCTCTACGAGAAAGCTCGTGTTTCGCAACCAGACGAGAACTTGATCACTATGGCCGAACTATAGACGAAAGTGTTATGGGTGTTTATGCAAAGTTATTTATATTAAACATCGAAAGTTTCCCTCGATCTAAAAAATACTTTGGTATTTTCCAGAGGTTAGACTGGCTTGCTGATTGTGAGACAGATGTTAGCAAAGGAATCATTACTCTTTCTAAAGATGCCGCTTCTACCCACGGAATTTCTTTCGCTGACGTCGAGGCTACGGCGGGAGATGTGTTGAGCCAGCCGTTTTTGCGCGCAGCTTATCTAGAAGATTTTAAATATGTTAAACAGGGTTGGGAGAGTCTTCGAAAAGCTCTAAAAGAAGATTTGAGAGAAACAAAAAGGATAATACCTCCAATGTTTTTTAAATACTTTGTGATCAGTAGGTGTGACCGGCAAGCGCGGCGCCTATCTAATACGCTCTACTGAACTAACGGCCTCAGTCTATTGATTCATCGGCATCACCAGATAGAGGAAGGTGTTGTCTCCCACCCCTTTAATAACAAGCGGGCGACCAATACCTGCTGAAGAAAGTGTAATGTTTTCAGTTGTAATAAGTGGTAGTGGTGCAGAAAGATAGCGATGGTTAAACGAAAGCTCAATAGGTTCTCCTGTTAGAGAGGCTGTGATATGTTCACTCGACTCTCCAATGTCACTATTACGTGCAGAAAATATAACCTTCTTATCTGGCACGGGGAAAGCAAGACGTATCTTCTGGAAATTATCAGAAAATACAGCAGTTCGGCGAAGAACTGTTTCAAAATCCTTTCTTAGAACAGTTGCTTCGCATGAGAAGCTTTTTGGAATAATTTGGGTGTAATCGGGGTATGGAACAGTAACGAGACGTGTCGTAATGATTCCGCCTGGCCATGAGAATACGCACTGATGTTCATCAACCAAGACCTCCACAGTGTCGTCAGGGAGTGTTTGTACGATATCAAGCGCATTCTTTGCGGGAACAAGCATGGAGAACGGTGCCACGGTGCCCGCAACCGGTAGCTGTTTTTCAGCAAGACGGAATGAGTCAGTGGCAACCGCTTTCACTACACCAGCCTCTGCTGAAAGAAGAACACTTCCAAGTTCTGGTCTCACAGTTGATGGAGATGCGCATGGAGCGACAGTAGAGACAAGGGCACGAATAGAACTCCCTGGAAGGCTGAATTTGGCCTTAGGTGAGTCGGGAAATGGAAGCGTAGGGAAATCCTCGTAAGGTAGGGTCTTAAGTGTGCTCTTGCCTGCCTGAGAGCTGATTACGACCGTTTCTCCGGCGTGCTCAAGCGTGAGAGTCCCGTTATCGCTGAATGAGCTTGTTATCTCGCGAAGCGTTGTTGCAGGAAGCACTACAACCCCCGCTTCTTCTATCTTGCCTGCAACTTTGAAGTCGATACCTGTCTCGAGATTTGTTGCACGAAGCTTGATTCCATCGTCCCCAGCTACGATAGCTATACCTGCAAGTACAGGAAGTGTTGCTGAACGTCGTTCTGCAAATCGAGCAACACGCACGATTGCTTCAGCGAATTCCTTTTTTTCTAAAGTGATAATCATACTTGCTTATTATTAGGGGTGTTGATACTGGGGAAACGTGTTTTAACTAAGTATATACAGTTTCCTTTTGCTCCAC
>DASVVA010000019.1:0-3635 GCA_036386775.1 Minisyncoccota bacterium | reverse complement strand
TCGGGACCAACTGGTTCAGGTAAGTCGACGACACTCTTTGCCATGCTCTCGGCACTCGATCGCGAGGCATACAATGTTGTGTCTGTTGAAGACCCGGTCGAATACGAGATCCCGAAGGTTTCGCAGTCACAGGTGCACCCGGAGATCGGCTATACGTTTGCAGCAGGCCTCCGCTCCATTCTTCGCCAAGACCCAGACATCATTATGGTGGGAGAGATTCGAGATAAGGAAACTGCACAGCTTGCCATCCAAGCCGCGCTCACTGGCCACCTTGTCTTTTCTACTATTCACACGAATACCGCTGCCGGTGTCATCCCGCGTCTGGTCGACATGGGTGTCGATCCATACCTAATAGCACCCACACTAATCGCCGCCATTGGCCAGCGGCTAGTACGCCGCCTATGTCCCGGGGCAGGGAAGCCCCTTCCCGTGTCGGACTCAATCCGCATCATGCTAGAAAAGCAGTTCGCTGACTTGCCGTCAGAGCACCGCAAGTCGCTTCCCGAATTTAAAGAGTTTTATGAGGCCCAGGCCACGCCGGATTGTCCGAATGGGACCCGTGGCCGTCTGGCGGTCTTCGAAATACTCAAAATGGACAAGGAGATCGAGCAGGTGGTTCTAAAGGAGCCTGTTGAGGAGCGCGTATACGAAGCAGCGCGCAGCAAAGGCATGTTGACCATGCGCGAGGATGCTATCATTAAAGCGCTTGCAGGCGAGATTCCTTTTTCGGAAGTGAACTCGCTCGGCGGCGCTCTCGTGGGCGATACCGACCCAGCGCAGGCATCCTAATCATATTTTATGGCCAAGACATACCGCATTTTTCTTGTCGACGACGACCGTTTTCTGCTCGACATGTATGCCGTGAAGTTCCGCGCCGCAGGCCACGATGTCACCGCCTTTCAGGGTGCCGAACTCGCACTAGAAACATTGCGAAAGGGCGAAGCTCCCGACGCCATGCTCCTTGATATTGTCATGCCCGGCATCGACGGATTTGAAGTACTCGAAACTATTAAAAAGGAGCAACTTGCCCGGGGCACCAAGGTTGTTGTGCTTTCAAATCAAGGCCAGCAGGCCGACCTTGAGCGCGCAACCTCACTCGGCGCCGCAGGCTACATCATCAAAGCGTCCGCAATCCCATCTGAAGTCTTTTCCGAAACTATCAAGATAATTGAGAGTGCGGCATGAGCCAAGACCCCAAGGCAATCATCGGTGCCTTGCTCGATACCGTCGTAAAGGAAGGCGGCTCAGACCTTCATTTGTCAGTTGGCGCCAACCCCATCATCCGCGTCTCGGGAGCATTGGTGCCACTGTTACAGCACCCAGTGCTTTCTGCTGAAGACACACGTGGCATATTAAAGACGCTGCTTCCAGAAGGGCGCTGGGAAAAATTTGAGAACGAACAGGCGACAGACTTTTCATACGCACATACGGAAAAAGCGCGTTTCCGTGTTAACGGCTATACGGTGCAGGGCGGAGTTACCCTCGCAATGCGCTTAATTCCGCACGAAACTCACACCTTCGCCAACCTCAATCTGCCCCCTATTCTTGAAGTCTTTACTCAGCGTCAGCAGGGATTCTTTCTCGTCGTGGGACCAGTGGGGCAGGGCAAGTCAACCACACTTGCTGCGATGATCGATCGCATTAACGAAACTCGCGCAGAGCACATAGTCACGATTGAAGACCCGGTCGAATATATTTTTGATGCAAAGAAGTCGCTTATCCATCAGCGTGAGGTCCATATCGACACGCCATCGTTTGCGGCAGCTCTTAAGTCCGCCTTTCGTGAGGACGTTAACGTGATTATGGTCGGCGAGATGCGTGACCAAGAGACTATTTCTTCCGCTGTCACAGCCGCTGAAACCGGACATCTCGTTTTATCGACACTCCACACAAATAATGCTGCTCAGACGATCGATCGCATCATCGACATCTTCCCGCCCAATCAGCAGGGGCAGGTTCGCGTTCAGCTGGCAGGCTCTCTTGCCGGTATCTTTTCCCAACGTCTTATTCCGCGCATCTCAGGCGGACTCATTCCTGCTTATGAGCTCCTAATAAATAACAACGCCGTCGCCAACCTCATTCGGGAGGGGCGCACACACGAGATCACGACCGTCATTCAGACCTCCTCACAGGAGGGAATGATCGATATGGACCGTTCGCTCGCGGAACTTGTGCGTCGTGGCGAGGTAACAATTGAGCACGCGTACTCGCGTGCACTTGATCCTAAGACGTTCGAACGCTACCTATAGCTTTATGGCACTGTTCTCCTACCGAGCGCTTGATAAAGACGGACATGAACGGGAAGGAACCGTCGAAGCGCTTTCTATGGATGTTGCAGTCGCCACTCTCCAGCGCCGCAGTCTTATTGTTTCGGCAATCGCGCCTGCTGTAGAAAAATCTGTCCTCTCGACTGACTTAGCGATCTTCAAGCGCGTATCAAACAAGGACGTCGTTATCCTCTCACGGCAGATAGCAACCCTGTTCGAGGCCCAAGTCTCAGCCCTCCGCATATTTCGCCTGCTTGCAGCCGAAGTAGATAACCGGTATCTGTCAGAAATCCTCACGCAGGTCGCCGACGACCTTCAGGGCGGTAGCCCTATATCTCGCGCCATGGCGCGGCACCCCAAAGTCTTCTCGAATTTTTACGTGAATATGGTGCACGCAGGTGAGGAGTCCGGAAAACTGTCCGAAACGTTCGGCTATCTCGCCGACTACCTCGACCGTACATACGAGGTACAGAGTAAAGCGAAGAACGCGCTTATCTACCCGGCTTTTGTCATTGGAGTCTTCGTAATTGTTATGGCGCTCATGCTAACAATGGTTATTCCGCGTATTAGCGCCATTCTCACCGAGTCGGGGCAGGAGATACCGCTCTATACTAAAGTGGTAATCGGCATTTCTGGCTTCCTTGTTAACTACGGGTTTTTTGTACTTGTGGCACTTGTCGCGGCGGCAGTCTTTGCGTACCGCTCTCTTGAAACTCCCGCGGGACGACTTTTTTGGGACAGCTTCAGGCTGGACATTCCGTACCTGGGCGATCTTTATAAGAAACTGTATCTGTCGCGCATCGCCGACAACTTTGCGACTATGCTCGTATCTGGTGTGCCGGTTGTAGAGGCCGTCGATATCACAGCGTCTGTCGTTGGAAGCGCCACCTATGAGCGTGTACTTCGTGAAAGCGGGGAGGCGGTCAAGGGCGGGTCTTCTATTTCGGACGCTTTTGGTCAACACGCCGAGATTCCGGGCATCATGACTGCCATGATTAAAGTGGGTGAGGAGACCGGCGAACTCGGCAACATTCTACAAACGCTTGCGAAATTTTATCAGCGCGAAGTGACCACGGCCGTTGACACGCTCGTTGATCTTATTGAGCCACTTATGATCGTGCTTCTCGGCCTTGGCGTAGGTACGCTTTTGGCCTCAGTGCTTATTCCGATCTACAACCTTGCGGGCAATATTTCTTAGCTTATAAAAGCTATCCACACCGCAGAGCCTCTCTCTGCAATACTCGCGTACAATATAGGGTAAGCGGTATTACTAATCCGCACCCGACCTTCTCTAATCACTCTTATGAAACTTGCATCTTCTTCGGTCCGCCGCGGCTTTACGCTCATCGAGCTCCTCGTCGTGATCGC
>DASVVA010000018.1:0-18360 GCA_036386775.1 Minisyncoccota bacterium | reverse complement strand
CGCTATATGTCTCTTCAGGATCACGTATGTCGATGAGATGGTGGGTGACGCCGCGCATTTCATCAGTGCTGATCTTTTCCGTGCCCACATTGAGCATGCGATATACCTGGCGTGAGTCAACGGAAATGACCTCGCCATTGCGCTCAAGTGCAAGCTCGACTGCTTTTGCAGTCTTTCCTGAGGCTGTAGGTCCGACTACCGCGACAATGGTGGGTCTTTTGTGCTCCATTCTTGGCGATGCTATCATGCGGCGTGTTATGAGGCGATGCCGACTAGCTACTTTCGTATGGATATAAAAGGACAAAAGAGTAATTACTGTGAGTACTGCGGCGACTTCCACGAGCAGCTTCATGAGTTCTCCGTTGCGGTACGCGTCGGAGAGCCAATTCCGGACTACGAATTTGAAATTCTGCACGACAGCAATGTACGCACAGCGAAATTCTCTGACTACAAGGGGAAGTGGCTTGTCGTTATGTTTTACCCAGCAGATTTCTCCATAGTTTGTCCGACCGAACTTGAGGATATGGCAGGGGTTTATTCGGACCTCAAGGAGACGGGAGCTGAGGTGATCTCTTTCTCAAGTGATACGGTATATGCACACCGTGCCTGGAAGGACGCTTCGTCCGCGATTGCAAAGATTCCCTTTCCCATGGGATCCGATCCTTCAGGTAAAATAGCGTCCGCCTTCGGCGTGTTGGTTGAGGGCGGAGAACTACCATATACCAGCGAAGAAGGGCTCTCACTACGAGGCACCTTTATCGTCGATCCGAAGGGAGTGTTGCGAACCATGGAGGTGCATGACAACGGGATCGGTCGTTCTGCTGCTGAGACATTGCGAAAAGTGTATGCAGCACAGTTTGTTGATACGCATCCGGGACAAACTTGCCCGGCTAACTGGGAACCAGGAAAGAAGAACGCGCAGGCCTAATTCGTATCTGTGCCGGAGGAGGGACTTGAACCCTCAAGCCTTGCGGCAGCGGGTCTTGAATCCGCCGTGTATACCAATTCCACCACTCCGGCAATTCCGTCATCGTACTGCACGCGTATCCCAAGCGCAAAGTACACACGCGATGCTACAATACGCCGTATGAATAGTTCTTACACGCCTACGAAATACGATTCCGTATTTTGGGTCGAGGTCGATCGCATTGAACCTAACCCTTTCCAGCCGCGCATAGACTTTGATGAGGAACGTTTAAAGTCGCTTGCCGAAAGTATCCGTCAGTATGGCGTGCTCCAGCCGTTGGTTGTTGTACGTAACGAGCGAGAGAAAGAAGACGGGGGACTTGCAGCCATGTACCAGCTTATTGCTGGCGAGCGCCGCTTACGTGCTTCTAAGCTTATCGGGCTCCGCGAGGTCCCGGTGGTCATTCGTCAGGGCGAGCAAAGCGACAAGATGAAGCTTGAGCTCGCTATCATCGAGAACCTGCAGCGCGAGGACTTGAATGCTATCGACCGTGCCAAGGCACTAGCGCAGCTTGCCGAGACGTTTGGCATCTCTCATGCGGAGATTGGTGCGAAGATAGGCCGTAGTCGCGAGTATGTATCAAACTCTATACGTCTTCTTGCGCTCCCGGAACCTATTCAGCAGGCGGTTGTGGGTAAGGAAATTACTGAAGGTCATGCCCGCGCACTCCTCATGCTCACGGATCGTCCTGAGGAGAGGGATACGCTCTTCAAGGAAATTGTTCTTAAGAAAACATCGGTACGTATGGTAGAGCAGATGGCCCGTCGTATTGCCCAGGATAAGATTCGCAAGCACGATAAGTCGCCTGAGGTTATGGAACTCGAGCGAAGTCTTACAGAGACGCTCGGTACGCGCGTGCTCATCGAGAACCGTCCGAACGGTGGCCGTGTGCTTATCGAGTTCTTCTCTCCTGAAGATCTCTCACATATCGCATCGGTGCTCGCAGAGAAGAAGGAGGAGGAAACGAAGATGTCACCCGAAGCAACCGCAACTGCAGAGGCTGTGAGCAGTGACATGCCCATACACCCGAACACCACCCAGGTGCCCCCGCTGGTCCCTCAGCAGCCAGAAGAGGACATCTATTCGGTTCAAAATTTTACAGTATAGCGAACATTAAAATAAAGCCGACTCTGCCGGCGTTATTTTTTGTCGTGTCGTGGAGGTCGTTTTCTGCGAACTTTCACTGGCCGGTGCTCGCCTTTGTTGGTGAGTGTTCCGCGCTCATGCTCGTCAAGGGAAAGTTTGATGTGTCGTCTTGCAAGGCTGGTGCGCACGAAGTCGAGCCACTTCTTTGTGGGACGGGCATTGGGGCGTTCAATAATTTCAACAACGTCACCATTTCTAAGCCTTGTTTCAAAGGCAACCATTTTGCCATTCACCTTTACGCCGTTCATGTGGTTACCTAGCTCACTGTGGATTGCGTATGCAAAGTCGACTGGCGTGGAATTAACAGGCAGGTCTACAACGTCGCCTCGCGGAGTGAATACGAAGAGTCGGTGTGAGAAGAAATCTTCACGGAGTCCTTGAACAAACTCCTCTGAACCTGTGACCGGGGCATGAGCGTCAGCAAGTTCTAGCAACCAATGTGGTGCCGGGGCGCGGCGTTTCGGTTTCTTTGCGCTTTCCGGTACCTCTGCCGGAACAGCGCCTGCGCTAGAAATGTTCAACAGGGAAGGGACCAGGCTGCGCATCCAGGAAAGGGAAAGACGCTCAAAGGCCTGCTTCTCGACTTGGGGAGCGAGCTTCTTGGTCTTGGGGTCGATTTGTTTGTAGGACATGTGTGAGGCAATACCGTATTGTGCCTTTTGATGCATCTCCTCGGTGCGTATCTGCATTTCGACGATACCCGCGTCGGCGGTTAACACAGTGGTGTGGAGGGACTGGTAGCCGTTTGGTTTTGGAAAGGAGATGTAGTCCTTGAACTCACCTGGAAGGGGCTTCCACAGAGAATGAATTACACCAAGCGCGACGTAACAGTCGTCTATCGAAGGCACAATAAGACGTAGCGCTGCTATGTCGTGAATTTTGGTGATGTCGTCGTTTTTACGTTTTAGCTTCTGGTGGAGACTCCAGTAGCCCTTCATCCGAATCATCGTCTTAAAGTTCTTCATCCCCCGGCGCACCAGCCCATGCTGCAAGTCTTTCTGTACACGCGTGAGACCGGCTTCTGTCTCCTTGGTTTTGAGTTTTCGCACCTCAACTGCGTGTGCGTATGCATCGGGGTCAATATACGGAAAAGCCAAGTCCTCCAACTCTCGTTTTATACGGCCCATTCCGAGACGATCCGCAAGCGGTGCATAGATATCGAGCGTCTCAAGTGCAATCCGCTCGCGCTTGTGCGGCGGCACGTGCTCAAGGGTCGTCATGTTATGGAGACGATCGCAGAGCTTGATTATGAGCACGCGCACATCGGAAGACGTGGCGACCAAGAGTCGACGCAAAGATTCTGCGTGCCGCTCTGCACCGCGGTATTTGTGCTTGCCGAGCTTTGTTACGCCCTCGACAAGAAAGCGCACTTCCTGTCCGAACTTCTCCTCAAGTGCGGCTTCTTCGACTCCCGTATCCTCGACGATGTCATGCAGAAGACCAGCCGCAACCGTTGCGCTGTCCATGCCGAGTTCCGCGAGGTGTTTGGCAACCGCAGCTACATGAATGAAATAGGGTTCGCCGGAGTAGCGGGTGTATCCGCGGTGAGCCTCCTCTGCAAATAGATAGGCCGCCTCGACGAGAGCAGTGTCGTCGCTGTCGGGATCACGCATTGCCGCAATGATCTCCTTGACGGTAGTCATGATAAGGAGAATACTAGATATTGGCCCCCGCCGCTATAGAGGGAAACCGCCATGTCCCTTTGTCCGCACTGCCATCGCGTTCACCAAAATATCGCTTTTTCTCCGGATCACTGCAGTCAAGCGCAGTTCCGGACACCCCCGCCATTCCCGGCGGGCTTTTTTATGCTAAGTACGCAGCAGCTTCCTCGGGCGTAAGGGTTTCGGGATCCTGGCTCTCGGGCAAATAGATGCGACGCAGACCTTTTTTCAGGAAAAGGCCCTGTTTCGATTTATAGAGAACTAGAGATTTGCCAGTTTTCGGATGCTTGCCGATTTCGCTCACTATCTCAACACCTTTAGGCGGTCGCTTCGGTTCATTTACAAGTGCTAGCGCTTCTTCAAACGTAATGGTGTAGGGGTCGCTCTTCTTAATGGACCTAAACTCGCCATTGTGCGCCACATAGGGGCCAAAGCGTCCGGTGTTCGCGATAATAGGTTCGCCGCTTACGGGATGTCTGCCTAGCTCGCGCGGGAGTGACAGATATCGCACAGCATCCTCTAAGGTAATGCCTGCAAGATCTGTGCCCGCAGGAATACTTGCCCTCTTAACATTTTCCTTTTTAGCCTTCTTCTTTGCACCCTTCTTTGGCTTCTCGTCCGCCTTTTCTGCCGTCTTTCCCTCATCAGACGGCTCTTCAAGCGGCATTTCGACGTATGGACCAAAACGACCAGTGCGTACATAAATAGGGAATCCCGTTTCGGGGTGCGTGCCGATGGGCTCATCAGGCTTCACTTCAGTGCCGTCTTCCTGACGCGCGCCAGTACAGTCAGGATATTTAGTACAGCTCATGAAAATACCACCGCGTCCGAGCTTGAATTCCATGAGCGACCCACAGAGCGGGCAGGGGAACTCTTTGGGAGCCTCGCCAAGAGAAGTGGCCTTAGGAAGAGAGTCTTTGGCGCCTACAGCTTTTTGAAACGGGCCGTAGAATTCCTTTAGGGTCGTGACGTACTCACGCTCACCGCGTGAGATCTCGTCGAGCTCGTCCTCCATTTCGGCAGTGAAGGAGTCGCTGATGTATTCAGGGAAATGCTCCTCGAGAAAGCCAGAGACGACCATACCGGTTGCTGTGGGCGTAAGCGTACGCCCGGTTTTCTCGACGTATCCCCGGTCCTGTATGGTTTTCATTATCGACGCGTATGTAGAGGGTCGTCCAATGCCGCGCTTCTCAAGTTCCTTAATAAGTCCCGCTTCTGTGTAACGGTTTGGAGGCTCGGTCTGCTTTTCGGTCGAGGTAAGTGAAACCAAATTCAGTTTCTCACCGTCAGCAAGCTTTGGGAGTTCAACGTCTTCACCGCGCGCACGGGTATCAAGCGCAAGCCATCCTGCGAACGTTACGCGAGAACCGTTCGCGGAGAACGCAGGGATATCAGCATTCGCTTCGGCTTTAACGTTCGTGCGCAGGACTTTTGCCGCTGCCATCTGGGATGCAAGCGCGCGGGTGCGAATAAGTTCGTAGAGCTGCTGTTCGTCACCTGGTGCACCTGCAGACGCCCGCGAAGGGTCTGTCGGACGCACCGCCTCGTGCGCCTCTTGCGCGTTTTTGCTCTTCGTCTTATACGCCCGCACCTCAAGATAGTCCTTACCAAAGTCTTTTTCGATAACCAGTGCAAGTTTGCCCACGGCTTCATTGGCAAGACTTACCGAGTCTGTACGCATGTAAGTGATATGGCCGGCTTCGTACAGCTTCTGCGCAGCGCGCATGGTGCGAGATGGAGAAAAGCCGAGTCGTGTTGACGCTGTCTGCTGCATCGTCGAAGTCGTGAATGGGGGTCGGGGATTGCGTTCCTCTGCACGCTCAGTCACGCTTGCTACTTTCCAGGCAGCTTTCTCACCGAGCGTAACTATACGGGCGGCTTCCTCTTTGGTTTTAGGCTGCTCAACGCAGGTTGCTGGGAACTCCTTCGAATCATTTCCTGTAGCTTTGAAAATAGCGTCGAGCGTAAAATAGGTTTCTGGAACGAAGGCTTGTATCTCGCGCTCGCGCTCTGCAAGGATGCGGAGCGCTGGTGACTGTACACGTCCTGCCGAAAGGCCATACCGTACTTTCTTCCAGATAAGTCCGGAAAGATCGTAGCCCACAAGACGGTCGAGCACGCGGCGTGCTTCCTGCGCTGCGCGCAGGTTCTCATCGATCTCGCGCGGGTGGGAGAGTGCCTCCTCAACAGCGTTCTTGGTGATTTCGTGGAAAACAACACGCTTTGGTTTCTTAAGGCCGACCGCTTCCTTAAGGTGCCAGGAAATGGCCTCGCCTTCACGGTCCGGGTCAGTTGCGAGGAAAATTTCTGCGGCCTCGTCGGCAGCTTTTTTAATGCGTTCGATTACTTCACGCTTTCCTGGCGAGACGACGTAGCGGGGACGGAAGCCGCCTTCGATGTCGACAGCATCCTTATTGCTTTTTGGGAGGTCGCGTACATGGCCGACTGAAGCAAGCACGACATAGTCGTTACCGAGGTATTGCTGTACTGTTCGCGCCTTTGCAGGCGACTCGACGATTAGAAGCTTCTTCCCAGTGGCCTTGGTCATTTCGCTAACAAGTACCTTGAGTACCTATATATAGTCAAGCGCGCATCTTTTGTTAACAGCCAGCCTTATCGTAGAATAGGAGGAACATGCTTGATATCCACTTCATCCGCGAGAACGCGGACTTGGTGAAGGCGGGCGCCGTCAAGAAGAAGGCCGAGGTCGACATCGACCGACTTCTTCAGATTGACGACGAGCGAAAGACCACACGCCAGCAGATGGACGAGAAGAAGGCCGAGCAGAACCGAATGAGCGAAACTATCCGCCGTGCCGAAGGCAGTGAACGCGATGGGCTCATCGAACAGATGCGTCACGTGAAGGACGGCTTTACTGAACTTGAGACACAGTTCAACGCGCTTACTGAGGAGTGGACGAAACTCTTGCTTGCGGTGCCGAACATCCCTTCACCTGATACGCCTGAAGGTGATGACGAGACCAGCAACATCGTCGCGCGGGAGTGGGGACAGAAGCCTGCTTTTTCGTTCACCCCCAAGCCTCACTGGGAGATCGGCGAGGACCTCGGTATCATCGACACGAAAAAGGCGGGTGAAATATCGGGAGCGCGCTTTGCGTACATACTTGGTGACCTGGCCCTCATGCAGTTTGCGCTTATTCAATACGCTTTGAAGACGCTTACATCACGAGATGCGCTTGAGGCCATTGCTGCTGCTGCGGGCCTTGATCTTGACCCAAAACCTTTCGTGCCAGTCATCCCCCCAGTACTTATGCGGGCCAATGTAATGGGCCGTATGGCGCGGCTGCATCCGCTCGACGATCGCTATTACTTCGAAAAAGACGACCTGGTCTTTATCGGTAGCGCCGAGCACACGCTCGGGCCGTTGCACATGGACGAGATCCTTGATGAGAGTCGTTTACCTATACGATATGTCGGCTACTCGACCGCCTTTCGCCGTGAGGCTGGCGCAGCTGGCAAAGACACGCGCGGCATCTTGCGCCTCCATCAGTTCGACAAGCTTGAGATGGAAAGCTTCGTACGGCCAGAGGAAGGGTACCGCGAGCAAGATTTCTTTGTCGCAATTCAAGAACATCTCATGCAGAGCTTGGGACTCCCGTACCGAGTAATGCGCATATGCACAGGAGACATGGGCGCACCCGATCAAAGACAGTTCGACATTGATACCTGGATGCCAGGACAGGACACGTATCGCGAGACGCATACAGCTGACTATATGGGAGGCTATCAGGCGCGCCGACTTAATACTCGCGTGCGCGATGTCGAGGGAAATCTATCGCACGTGCACATGAACGATGCAACCGTCTTTGCGGTTGGACGTACGCTTATTGCCATCCTAGAGAACTACCAGCAGGAAGACGGCACTGTGCGAGTGCCTGCCGCCCTCATCCCTTATGTCGGAAAGGAAATCCTGGGACGTACAGCCTAAGCGCAAAAGCGCGCCTGTGCGACCACAGGCGCCGGCGCGGCGTGCCACGGCCTCCTTGGATAGGATGGCCGATTTCGTACGTCCCGTGCGCCCGACTAGCTCAGTCCGCAGGCCGCTGTCACGACCAGCACGCGCGTCGCGACCAGTATCTGGAGGTCGTCTGCGTGAACGCCGCCGCCAGGCCCGCAAGTCCGGAGCAGCGGCAGTCAGTATCGGAACGGCAATACTTCTAGGCATTCTCATATCGCTGTTATGGCTCCCACAGGTACGCATACAGGAGGTATACGCAGAGGGAGAAGGAGCTGAGCGTATGAGAGAGGTGGCTAATAAAGCACTTACTGGCACATACGCTTTTATTATTCCACGCAATTCTATCTTCTTTTTTCCTAAGGACGATGTTCGTGCTGCGATTTTGCGAGAACACCCGGAAGCCGGCGCCCTTTCTATTTCGCGAGATTCCTTTAGCTCGATTACCATCGAGGCTACGCCTCGCGCCAAGGGCTTTGTCTGGTGCGGGATTAGTCTTGATGCGCCGTATGCGAACGAGACGTGCTTTGATACTGATGTGGAAGGCCTGGTCTTCCGACCCTCAGACGTAAGTACGTCCACTGTTGTCCTCACGGTCGCGAGTGGTACTCCCATGACGCCAGGAGACCTTCGTATCTACGCACCTGTTGATCAGGATTTAGGAGAGGGCGCCTCGCCGGTGGGAGCACGCGTTGTGGGAGCCACGAACATTCCAAATGCACTTCGCTTTGTAAAAGCCGTACGCGATCTGGGCGTACCTGTATCCGCACTTCAGCTCAGGGGTGACGAGGCTGATCTTTGGGTCAACAAGTCGACACGTATTACGTACGTGCTTGGGCGCGAGGAGGAGGCTGTGCAACTCGCTGCCTCTGTGGTTCCTGAACTTACACTCGATGACGGATCTATCCAGTACCTGGATCTCCGCTTTAAAGGGAAGGCGTATGTAAAGCGCTATGGCGAGTAGGCGAGTATCTGGAAACAGGTATGGTAGACACGATGAACTCGTTTTGGAAAAGCCTTGAAAGGCCATTTTTTGTTCTTGCACCAATGGCCGATGTTACCGATCCCGCGTATCGGCGGCTAATTGCTGAGACAGCGAAGCCCGACGTTACCTGGACTGAATTCGTGTCTGCTGATGGGCTCTATCACACGCGCGAGAAGAAGGGCATGAAAGACGGTACCAATCCGCTAGTCCGCGACCTTGCGTACACGTCTAAGGAACGACCCATCGTTGCGCAGCTGTTTGGTTCTAATTCCAAGACCATGACTTATGCGGCCAGGTACTGTGCTGAGCGTGGTTTTGACGGCATCGATCTCAATATGGGATGCCCAGATCGATCGATAGAGAAGCAGGGCGCGGGCGCGGCGATGATCAAAAGTATTGAGTCGGCCAAGGCAGTAGTAGCTGCCGCACGCGAGAGCGGCCTTCCGGTTTCTGTAAAAACACGCATTGGTTACAACAGCGAAACCATAGACGAGTGGATTTCTGCGCTCCTCGCTCTGGAACTCCCTGCACTTACTGTGCATTTGCGTACACGAAAGGAGATGTCCCTTGTGCCTGCGCACTGGGAGCTTATGCCACGCATTGTCGCACTTCGCGACGCGATAAGTTCGGGAACACTCATCATCGGCAATGGCGACGTGAAGAGCATTGATGACGCAAAAGAAAAAATGGCGACCTCGGGCACTGACGGCGCAATGCTCGGTCGTGCCATCTTTGGTAACCCGTGGGTGTTCTCTGGCCGCAGTCCTGAGGAAATTGCGCCCGTTGAAAAACTAGATGCCCTCCTAAAGCTGGCCCATAATTTTAGTGAACTAAAGCCACATAAATCGTTCCATCTTTTAAAGAAGCATTTCAAGGCTTTTGTGGTTGGTTGGGAAGGTGCAGCGCAGCTGCGGACATGTCTTATGGAGACGAGCTCGGTTGAGGAACTCACGATCGAGCTCGAGAACTATAAGAAAGTCACCCGACCTTAGACCCGTTGTATACTCCACACATGCACCAGTCCCTCTACCGTAAGTACCGGCCACAAACCTTCAAGGACGTTGTTGGCCAGGACCAGGTCATCGTGCCGCTCAAGGACCAGCTAGAAAACGAAACGGTGGGACACGCCTACCTATTCGCTGGATCTCGCGGCCTTGGCAAGACCTCCATAGCCCGCATTTTTGCACGCGAACTTAAAACGGGACTGAGCGATCTTTACGAAATTGATGCAGCCTCAAATAACAGTGTCGAAGACGTTCGTGCACTTACTGAGAACGTTTACACTCTGCCGTTTGAGTCTAAGTACAAGGTCTATATTCTTGACGAAGCCCACATGCTCTCGAAGTCCGCGTGGAATGCGTTTCTGAAAACCCTTGAGGAGCCTCCTGCGCACACAATCTTTATACTGGCCACTACCGAACTCGAGCGCGTACCTGAAACCGTGCGATCACGTTGCCAGGTTTACGAATTTAAAAAACCTTCGCGTGAGGGGCTTTCTAGGCATGTTGCCAGCATTGCCAAGCAGGAAGGATATACTATCGACCCCTCAGTACACGACCTCGTTGCACTTCTTGCGGACGGCTCTTATCGCGATGCGCTTTCCATTCTCGAAAAAGTGTTTTCCTCATCAAACGACAAATCGATTACGCGAGAGGAGGCCGAGCGGGCAACCGGGGCACCCCGACTTACGCTCATCGAGGACCTTGTGCGCGCGCTTTCTGAAGGCAGTATTGACTCAGCGCTTAGCGCACTGCGTACCGCAAGCGCGGCTGATGTGGATATGCAGCTCTATCTGACGCTCCTGCTTGAGTATGTGAGGAATGTCCTTCTCGTACGCCACGCGCCTGAACTTCGTAAAGAAATATCGGGAGAACTTGGTAGTGACCTGTACGCGTCAGTCGAGTCGCTTGCGACCGCAGGAGACTCGAAAGTTTCGCACCGCACACTTAAGGTGTTTCTCGACGCTGCCTCGCGCATACGCTACGCACCTATTCCAGCGCTTGCGCTTGAACTCTCCATTTACGAGCTGCTGGGCGATAGGTGATCTACGAAAGATATATTCGCGAGGAGTAATTGCAAAACAACTCTAAAACGGGCACTATCGTTTCTATTGGGGGATCGTCTAAAGGTAGGACAGCGGCCTTTGAAGCCGTGAATCTAGGTTCGATTCCTAGTCCCCCAGCAAACAAAATGGCTCAAGCGGAGTATGCTTAGAGCAATGAGACGGATTGTACTTCTGTCGTGCGTAAGCAAGAAGCTCGACTGCTCTGCTCCAGCGCGCGAGCTCTATATAAGTCCACTGTTCCGCTTCGGGCTCGCCTATGCCGAATCCCTTAAGCCAGATGCCATCTATATACTGTCAGCAAAGCACGGTCTCGTAGGACTTGATAAAGTCCTGGACCCCTACGAAGAGACGTTAAACACGAAACGCGATGCGGAGATCAGAGAGTGGAGCGTTCGGGTGCTCCAAGACCTTCGACAAGTGGCTGATATGGAGAACGATGAGTTCGTATTCTTGGCTGGTGATCGATACCGCAGACACCTGTTACCGCACCTCCGACACGCACGCATGCCGCTTCAGGGCCTAGGACTTGGCCGTCAGCTGCAGTTTCTAAAGAGACACATATGATCTGTGCACGTATACATTCACTAGCTGCTTCGCTCCTTGAGCACACGTCCGGCTTTGATGTCGAATTGATACCTGCGAACGGCTTGTATTTGGTATTTGAAAAAGGGGAACATGCTCATGGCAGCAACCGCATAGTACGTGTCGGCACTCACACCGGTCAAAATCAGCTCCTATCTAGGCTCAAGCAGCATTTCCTTGTTGGAAATAAAGACCGGAGCATTTTTCGGAAGAACATCGGGCGTGCACTTTTGGCTCGTGACGGCGACTCCTTTCTTGTCGACTGGGAACTCGATCTTACGTCTGCCGCAGCAAAGGCGCTTTATGGACCTCGGGTAGACCGAACGAAATACGAGGAGACGGAGAATAGGGTTACTGAGTATATGCAGGCGAATTTTACCTTTGTAGTGCTCCCAGTAGCTGAGAAAGCGGACAGGCTGATCCTAGAGTCGCAAATTATATCTGCTGTCGCTCTGTGCAAGGAGTGCGGGCCTTCGAAGAATTGGCTCGGTAATTGGTCACCGAAGGAGAAGATTCGCGCAAGCGGACTATGGCTTGTGAACGAACTTTACAAAACACCATTAGACGCGGGAGGGTTACTACTGCTCCAAAGGCTCGCCAAGGCCTAGACGTGCAAGGAATTCCGCAAGCTCGTCGCCTTCAATGGGACGGACCTGGCCGGACTTAAGATTCCCGAGCCTGATGTTTAAGATACGGTTGCGCTTCAAGTCCTCGACTTCGTTGTGCATGGCGACAACCATTCGGCGAACCTGATGCTTTTTACCCTCGTTAAGCGTCAAGGCAAAAGCCTTTTCGCCGAGAACGCGGACTTTAGCGGGCTTGGTCAGATACCCCTCAATATCAACGCCTTCCTCTATATGCTTCTTGAAGCTTTTACGAAGCGGGAGCTTCGTGCGTACGGTGTATTCCTTATCGTGCTCTCGGTCTGGATTAAGAAGTCGGTCGGTAATGCGGCCGTCATTGGTAAGGATGATGAGTCCGTGGGAATTCTTGTCGAGGCGACCGATTGGGAAAACGCCTAATTCACCCAGCTCGGGGAGACTGTCCCGGATGTCCTCTTCGCGCTCGCCAGGCGAATGGCTCACAATGCCGCGCGGCTTATTATAGGCGAAATAGGCGTAGCTCTGCTTCTTCGCTCGTTTACTCTGACGGACTTCGACAGTATCGGTGGAGTCGACCTTATCGCCGAGCTGGGCAACACGGCCATTTACCAGGACGCGTCCTCGCTCAATGAGGTCGTCGGCGGCGCGACGGGTGGCGTAGCCCTTATGGGCAAGATATTTATTTAGGCGCATGGGGAAGTCAGGCATATGCGGAGTATGCCGCAGTAATGGCGTGAGCTCAACTACATCTTCTGTTCATACAGTTGCGCGTAGGATTCTCTCGTGAGCTCAGACTCAGTAAGAGAGGCCTGCAGTTAACCGTCAGTCTTAGTAAGCCTAACCGACTCAGCATATGTTGAAGAGCATCAAATACGACCTCATTATCGCTCTCCCGGCGCTTGTACTTGCAAGCATTGTAGGAGCTTTCTCTATCGCGCATTCCTAAATATACTTAGGGCGTGATTAGATTAAAACGCAATATGTATAAATTCATAGTTTCACTTTCCGCGCTTGCGCTTATCGTAGCGCTTGCTTCTGGTGCGCAAGCACAAAACGCTTCTGTCGGCACTTCAATAAACAGAGAAGGCACGAGCCCGTTAGATACCTCAGTCGACACTGTTGTCGAAGGAGATGGGGGTGCTTCCGCTGACACTGGCGTATCGTCAGACACTGGCGCGTCGGCTTCTGGCGGGGCCGCAGGCACTCTCTCACTGACGCAGGAGCAGGCTGCTGCAACAAGCCTTGATGCCGAAAGTGCTGAGCTGTCAGCTGGTTCGGTAATAAACAGCCAGGATCTCTCCCTCTATGTGACGTCAGTCATGAAGCGTGACGTCAAGATTGAAGAGATACATGCCGACGGCGAACACGTTTCAATCACCTACACGCTCCCGGCCCGCTTCCTTGCCGTCATCCCTACATCCCTTACAGCAGAGGCGACGGTAACGGCCGACGGCAAAATCGACCTGGACTACCCCTGGTACCGCTTCCTCTTCGCAGTTGAGAATGGCGATGATATCGAGGCGCGTCTTGAAGGCGGGGTGCGGGAACAATTGGCGCGCGTTGGCACGAACGGCAGTTTCTCGGCTGCCGCTGAGGCCGGACTTATCGCCGCCATACACGCCGCCCTATCCGGTCGCGTGGACACAAATGCCGGCACGGTCACCGACGACATGATGGGCACGTCGGCCGACCTTTCGGGTTCTGGGGCAGGGGATGCTTCGGCCACTACAAGTGGCGAGTCCGCGGGCGGAGTGGGCACGGAGTAGGGGCCTTCTAAAAAGCTCCTTCCTAGACGGCCCGGTTCTCGGGCCGTTTTCCTATTAAACATATGGCGTATTTGCTATGATAGGGTATCTTGACGGCTGCTCGGAAGCGGTAAGAAATACGTTCTTTGCCCGTCACTAGCTATGGACCAAACTGAATGCAAGGCCTATTTTCTCGCTGCGTATGACGCATACGCTGATGAGCTATACCGGTTCTGCTTCATGAAAGTCTCGAACCGGGAAAAGGCCGAAGACTTGGTCCAAGATACTTTCACCCGGTTTTGGCAGGTGCTCCGTGACGGCACTGCTCCCGAGAACCCTCGCGCCTTTCTGTATACGCTTGCGCGCAACCGTGTCATTGACTGGTATCGCAAGAAGAAGGAGTCGTCACTCGACGTGCTCCAGGAGGCCGGGATCGACTTTGCCGACGCCGGCATCGACGATATTGTCGAAAACGCTGAGATGACGCGCCTTATGGCTGTTATCAATGAACTCGACGAACCCTCGCGCGACGTTCTCCTTCTCCGCTTTATGGAGGGGTGGACGCCGCAGGAAATTGCCGACCTTAACGGGGAATCCGCAAACGCCGTTTCGGTACGCCTCAATCGGGCTCTCTCGAAAGTTCGCACGAAAATCCATGCAAACGAATGAACCCCAGCACGAATATTCGCTCCGCGAGCTTCGCTCGCGTCTCGTACTGTCCGACGAAACCCGGGCACGTATGCGCGCACATCTATCAGCTTATGCTGACTTCCATGCGGTAGCTTTTAAAACTACACCTAAAGGTGCGGCGGACTTCTGGTCTATTTTCCGTACTCAGCGCTGGCACGCGCCAGGCGCCGCCCTCCTTATAATTGCGCTCATGGGCGCAGGAACCACGTATGCCTCTGGTAAATCGCTACCAGGCGACGCACTCTACATGGTTAAGATAAATGTTGCCGAACCCCTGTCGCTTACACTTTCACCCACGGTTGAAGGTAGGGCTAATGTGCACGTAAAGCTTGCTGAGCGCCGACTCACTGAAGCGACCAAGCTCGCTGTGGGTAAGCAACTCGATTCCTCGACGGGTGACTTCCTTGAGCGTGAGTTCAGCACACATGTCGACAAGTCGCTTGCAGCGGCCGACACGCTTGAGGCCAAGGGCAATACTGAGGCATCTCTCGACATCCGAACAACACTCGAGGCGAAACTCGTTGCTCATGCCGACATTCTTGACTTGGTAGAGGACCATCTTGGTGAGAGCGGAAGCGAGCTAGCTCGTGCACCAACCCAGCACCTGCTTGAAGCTGTGAAGCTTCGTCAAGAGGTGGTAAGTGAGACGCGCGTAGCGCTTGAAAAGAATCTCGAGAACAGCGCGACTCCGGCTATGGCGCTGGCCCTGGTTACTAAGACTGACGCGGCGGTGCCCGAAGTAAATACGCTAGCCCAAGCAGAGGCCCTGCTCCCGGCTTCTGCCGCCGAACATATGTCTGAAGCTGCCGATGCCCTGACTGAGGCTAAGGAATCGCTGGAAAGCACTGACCCCGCGGAGACGAAGAAGGCCTTCCGTAAAGCGCGCGAAGCCGAGCTGAAGACCGAGGTCGCCAACGTTATCCTTGAGAACCAAGATGTACTTGATGCCATCGGTCAGGGTACAACAACTCCAGAAACAACAGCGACAACTACACCCGCTGATCCCGCAACGAGCACGCCTCCTGCGTCGCAGCCGTAGCAATTCTTTTAGGGCCCGTACCAAGAAGGCCTGCGCCCGAAGCGCAGGCCTTCTTGGTACAATACGCCGATGTTGCAGACGGAAGCTCTCCAGATACTGCGCACCGGCGTAAACGCCTTTCTTACAGGAGAACCGGGCAGCGGCAAAACGCATACGATCAATTCGTATGTAGAGTGGCTTCGTGTGCGAGCTATTGAGCCCGCAATTACCGCTTCAACCGGTATCGCCGCCACCCATATTCACGGCATGACTATCCACTCATGGAGTGGAATTGGTGTGAGGGACTCGCTTACCGATGCCGAGATAGACCAGATCGCGAGCAAGGAGCATGTGGCCCGGCGCATACAAAAAACCAATGTGCTCATTATTGACGAGGTCTCGATGCTGTCGGCAGGAGTACTATCAATGGTCGATCGTGTATGTAAGGAAGTCCGCCGAAGGCCTGAGGCCTTCGGCGGACTGCAGGTAGTGCTCGTGGGCGACTTTTTCCAGTTGCCTCCTGTAGCACGTGGCGGCCAGGCCGAATTCGCATTTCGCGCCTCTGTATGGCAGGACCTGCACCCGGTCATTTGCTACCTGACTGAACAGCATCGGCAGGATGACCGCGCATTTATTTCCGTACTTGAGAATATTCGAGCACAGACTTCCGACCATCTTACGGCCAGTACCATTTTGTCCCGGGAGACCGAAGTAACCGAGGAACTTGAAGATGTGCCACGTCTTTTCACGCACAATGTCGACGTTGATCGATTAAATGAAGAGCGGCTGGGGCGTTTGCCGGGCGCATCTGTGCGCTACGGAATGACAAGCTCTGGAGCGCCGGCCATGGTGGAGGCGCTCAAGAGGGGCTGCCTTTCGCCCGAACAGCTTACTCTCAAGGAAGGGGCGGCTGTAATGGGCACCAAGAACCTGCCGCAAGCGGGAATTGCCAACGGCACGCTCGGGGTAGTTGTGGGATTTGAGAGGGAAACGAACTATCCTCGCGTCGAGACTCGTGACGGACGTACGATCACTGTCGCTCCTGCCGAGTGGGCGGTCGAAGAAGGCGGCCGCGTTCGTGCGAAAGTTATACAGATACCCCTTCGGCTTGCGTGGGCCATCACCGTGCACAAGAGTCAGGGCATGAGCCTTGATGCGGCGGCCATAGACCTCTCACGCGCCTTTGAGTATGGCCAGGGTTACGTGGCCCTTTCGCGCGTGCGGCGTCTGTCGGGCTTGTTTGTTCTCGGCTGGAGCGAGGCGGCACTTCTCGTGCATCCGGACGTCGCCAGCATAGATGCACAATTCAGACGTCTCTCGAGCGAAGCTGCGATTGCATTCGGTGAACTTGAAGAGTCGGGCGAGCGCGCAGAGCTGGAGGCGAACTTTGTTCGTGCCTCGGGTGGCTCGGTAACGCCAGTTGAAGGGCCAAGTGCAAAAGCACGAAAGGGCAAGGACTCGACCTACGATAAGTCCCTCGCGCTTATGGAGAAAGGTATGGATCTGAGAGAAATTGCGCTTGAACGCGGGCTTACGTACGGGACCGTTTGTGACCACGCTGAGAAACTGATGCGCTTAGGCCGGCTCACAGCCTCGGTGCTTGGTGCGTGCGTTCCAGATACCGTACGCAAGGCGCTGCCGAAGATTAATGCAGCTTTCGGAAAGTGCGGTCCAGAGCGGCTTGCCCCGGTACATGAAGAACTTCAGCGACTCTACGACTTCGAAGATCTGCGAATTGCTCGCCTGCTGTACTTGGCAGAAAGTAAAGAAGCGTCTTCATCGAACGATTAAGGTAGTCGCGTAGAGTGGTATACCTATGGCACTACTGAAGACCTTGGCGATTATGGTTGCCATTGGCGGCCTCTTTATATGGGGGCTAAATGCCTTGCCGTCGATGCCAAAATCAGAGTCACTTGCCGAACTCCCTCGCGAGGCGCTTGTTGCTGCGCCTCTTCCGGCTGCCGAGGACGGGATGACCAGTCTTGAAGGTATTGCAATTTATGATGCAGCTGTCGAGCCGCGTATCCCGTATATTCAATATGAGTACGGTGAAGAAGGGGTGCGCACGAAGCAGTTAATCTTCCGCAATCAACCTGGTTGCAGACAACATGCGGGTGATTTGCCCTGCGCGCTCGGTCCTCACCAGTCCGGGCCCGAAGTGCCCTACGGGGAACGTATCAGAGTCACCGGTGCGATTGTCGGGGATCAGATACTCGTAGACAGTATCGAGGTCATCTAAATATGCGTTGGTATACTGAAGGTATGACACGATTCGGGTGGCTCGTTCTCGGAGGGCTCGCGCTTGCCGCTCTTGGCATTGCTCTCCTGCTCTGGGGATTTGCACGACAGTCAAATGTTCCCGGGACAGACCTGGGCCAAGAGGCCGGGCAGGTCGATCCGGCAACGCTTGCCATCTATACCAATGGCACCCATGGCTTTTCACTCTTCTATCCGGCAAGCGGCAGAGCCGAAGATACCTTTACAGATGAAACCACTTTCTCTTGGCGCGCGAGCGCAGTGGCAACCGGTACTCCAATCGTACGCATTCATACATCTGGCGGGGAAGTCCGCGTGGGCGCTTCAAGTGATTCACGCGCTCTTGAGGCCTGTGTTCGTGCCGGGCAGGCTGAAGAGAGTCGCGGGGCAGTCACACTCGGTGAACGGGAATGGCAGGCCTTCTCGTCCGAGGCCCTTGGGACGGAGGATGAGCGGCGCGTGACGAGCTACCGGACCGTGCACGAAGGCTCCTGCTTTGCGGTCGAGGCTTTCGAGCGCTCCAATACGGAAGGCATTCCTCCCGTGGAAGACGTGGAATTCGTCGTTCAGAGTTTTACTTTCGCGCGTTAACATATTACGTATGTCATTCATTCACTGGATTGTTTCCGTTGTAGCCATCATCATCGCGGCATACCTGCTGCCGGGCG
>DASVVA010000017.1:0-4679 GCA_036386775.1 Minisyncoccota bacterium | reverse complement strand
CCCGATGGAGCCGAGACAAGCGAGTGCAAGTTCTTTTCTCTTGAGGAACTGCTCGAGATACGGGAGCAGGTAAAGCCAGCGCAGCTAAGTATGGTCTGGCAGGTGTCTAAAACAAACGAGTACCCGATCTTTAATAGTTTCCCAGCTCCTGAGTCACATGACTAAGAAAGCAGTGATCATTAAAGGAAATCCAGACCTGGTTCAAAACAACCCGCGAGCAGATACTTTCTACGCAGAACTCACTACGTTTCTCGAGGACCACGGCTACGAGGTACTACTTGATGCGGGCGAGCCATACACGACTCCCGAACCCGCTGAGTTGTGGGTGGCGCATAGTCGCGGTGCCGACCGCTTGCGCTTCGCGCCCCAAGAAACAGTTGTCGTTGGCATCGGTGTGCCAGAGTCGATTGAGAACTCCTTTCCGATCATAAATCACCCCCACGATGAGATGGTGCGCCGCACTTTCGAGGCAGGAAAGGTGGTTGAAGGAGAAGGGAACGGATCTTTGGATGATGCCTACCACTACGTGCTTACTCCTGAAATGAAAGAACAATTGCAGACTTCTATTTTAGAAAAAGAAAAACGCGACAGGGTTGATCTGTCGCGGTTACGCTATCGTTTGGGGTAGAAGACGAAGAGAAGCTTTTGCCGATCGAAGTCGAGCATCTCTTCTACGGAATCGAATTCACCCCAGCCGTCTTCAGGATGCGAGTAGCGACGCGTGCCGCTCTCTCTCAAGTGGAGATGCCCGATCTCCATGTCGAAGCCGGCTTGCTCGCCCTGCCGGAGAATCTCCATGGGATGGTGAACACGCGATACGTGGCCGTATAGGCGCTCGAGCTTCTCGCGCCACCGAAGCCAGGCTGTATTTTCGCCGTGGCTGCCGAGCGCGATGAAGGCTCCGCCGTCAGGATGAAGGATGCGCTTCAACTCCCGTACCCAACCAGGAAGGTCTTCAACGAGGTAAAGTGCCTCGTGGCTCACGACCACATCGCAGCACTCGTCCGGCACGTCGGTGATACTGCTGAAGAAGTTGCCTCCAGGAAAGAGCCGCTCCGCAACTGAGCGCGGCCCTTTCAGCGGCTCTACGCCGGCGAAACTTCTGGGCTTTATGCCGGGACGTGACTGCAGCATCCTGAGCAGCCCGCCCGTATGACACCCGAAGTCGAGCACATTCCAGGGGCGCCCGGGCAGGGACTCGGTTGCGGAGGAAATGTGGTCGACTATGGCGGCCCAGTTCCTCACGTTTTGCTCTTCCATTCGGCGGTCGCCCGCCTCATCAAAGAACGTATCGGATTGAGTCGGCTCCATCGCCAGATCCTCCAAGACACAATTGTCTAACGGCACTATGCCACGCGCGCAAAGCGCCTACAAGTAAATGTATAATTCGTCACATGAAAGACCTACGACTCACTGTTAGGATCAACAAACCGGTGCAGGAAGTCTTTGACTTCACTACAAATCCTAAGAACACTCCTCGATGGATCGACTCAATTGTGAAGGAGGTTTCTGGTGAGTATCCCCCAACGCTCGGTACCGTGTACCAGAACTGGAATGCTGCGCAGGAAGTAAATGAATACAGGGTTACTAGATATGAGCCACCGCAAGTTTTTCAGTTAGACGCTACGCATCAAGACTATAAGGTGCGTTACACCTATACGCCTATTTCAGAAAGTGAGACTGAACTTGAATATTATGAGTGGAGCGAGTCGGATCAATTGCATGCACCATTCATGCAGGAAATCCTAGATAAGCTTAAGAGTGTAATGGAAGGTGTGTAAGCCTCTGTAGGGCTTCGGCCACCCTTCATCTACATAAATGCTACGCTTCTAGAATCTACTTAGCCGTAACAGTAAGACCATGCAGAAAATTACCCCGCATCTCTGGTTCGATAAGGAAGCCAAGGAGGCTGCCGAGTTCTACGTATCTATATTTCCAGAGTCAAAAGTGACACACGTTTCGACGATCAAAGATACGCCGTCAGGCGACTGCGACATTGTGTCGTTCGAGCTCTCTGGCCATAAGCTCATGGCCATAAGCGCCGGGCCGCTCTTTAAGTTCAATCCTTCAATATCCTTCATACTCAATTTCGATCCGTCGAAAGACAGTACAGCTTCGGAAAACCTCGACCGACTTTGGGGGAAGCTATCTGATGGCGGTACTGAGCTCATGCCGCTTGGGGGGTACCCGTTCAGCAAGAAGTACGGATGGATACAGGATAAGTACGGAGTCTCATGGCAGCTTATGCTCACAGACCCGGCGGGCGAGGAACGGCCGTTTATTATCCCGGCGCTTATGTTCACAAAAAACAATGTAGGACGTGCCGAAGAAGCCCTGGACTTCTACACCTCAGTCTTTAAAGATTCAAAGAAAGGCACGGTTGCCCACTACCCCGCAGGCATGGAGCCGCACAAGGAGGGAACACTTATGTTCGGAGAGGCTGCTCTCTCAGGGCAGTGGATTGCTGCTATGGATAGTGCGGGTCCGCACGACTTTACCTTTAACGAGGCAATCTCGCTTATGGTTCCCTGTGAAGACCAGGCAGAAATCGACTATTTCTGGGGGAAGCTCTCGGCTGTACCGGAGGCAGAACAGTGCGGTTGGCTTAAGGACAAGTATGGCGTGTCTTGGCAGATCACACCCGCCCGCCTCGATGAAATTATGGGGAGGGGCACACCTGAGCAGCGAGCACGTGTCACGCAGGCATTCATGCAGATGAAGAAGTTTGATCTCGCAAAATTGGAAGAAGCGTACGAGGGAGCATGAGAGACACGTTTCGGCTCGCAACAGCAGTTGTAATTTGTGAGCTTGCGGGTGTCATCGGTTCGCTGTTCACCAGGTCTTCCATAGACGACTGGTATCAGTATCTTGAGCGCCCAAGTTTCGCTCCACCGAACTGGGTTTTTGGGCCAGTGTGGACTCTCTTGTACGCGCTCATGGGTATTGCCGCCTTCCTTATATGGAAAGCGCCGCAAAGTGCGGCACAACGGGTCGCGCTTACGCTGTTTGTCGTACAGCTTGCACTCAATACTCTCTGGTCAGTGATTTTCTTTGGCCTGCGAAACCCGGGGCTGGCACTTCTTGAGATCATAGTGCTTTGGGTCCTTATACTCGCGACTATTGTTGCCTTCGCTCGCGTGCGTCACGCAGCGGCGGTACTCCTGGTCCCGTATATCGCATGGGTATCGTTTGCTACTATTCTTAATTATTCCTTTTGGGCGCTTAACTAAAGTGACATGGCTAAATACGTTGATGGTTTTGTGATTCCGATTCCGAAGAAGAACCTCGAGGACTATAAAAAGATGGCGAAGGTTGGAGGAAAGGTTTGGCGTGAACACGGAGCACTAGACTACAAAGAGTGCATTGGTGAGGATCTTGAGCCTGATATGGGCCACACGGGAGGCACCTCTTTCTCTAAAATGTCGAAGATGAAGGACGGCGAGACGATCGTCTTTGCCTACATTGTTTACAAGTCGCGCAAGCATCGCGATCAAGTGAACGCCAAAGTGATGAAGGATCCGCGTATGAACGACCCAAAGTGGCACACAATGATGCCTTTCAGTCCGAAACGCATGGCCTACGGAGGCTTTGAAGTCATCGTTGACGCATAACAAAAAGGCCGGGGATCCCCGGCCTTTTGTTAGAAGTCCTTTCCGTTTACCTGTGTGATTGAGAGAGAAGACACGTCGACGTCATCAAGGCATCGCACGTTTATGGCTGTATGTGGATGTGTTACGCCATCAGCATAAGACTGCACTCCGCAGACGCGGCAGAAAAGATGACGGATCGCCTTCTTGTTGAAGAAGTATTCCATTAGCATGTCTTCACTTGAAAGGAGAGTGAACTTATCCCGCGGTACGAAGGTAAGTACAAGACCCTTTTTACTGCAGTGTGAGCAATTGCACTCAATCACTTTTGCAAGGTCTGTCTCGACCTCGAACTTCACGGCTCCACAATGGCAGCCCCCAGTATATGTTTTCATGCCCACAGTATAGCGCTTTAAATCCTGGCCAGGGCCGTACAATAAGGGGAGGACGTGCGGCAGGGCTTGCAAAATTGAGTAATTATGCTACTATAATAGTATGGATATACAGGCTATAAAGCTTTCTAAGTCCCGCACACTTAGGCCTCCTTTCATTGCCGCGCTAGTCGCAGCAGTGCTGATTGGCGGTCTGACGCTTGCCGAGAGTCGCGGTCTCATGACGCTGCCCGGCCCTTCCAATCAGCTTCTTGCATCCGTCCTACCGGGATCTGTTGTTGCACTCACTAATGAGGAACGTGGCGATGCCGGACTTGCTAGCCTCAAAGCCAACTCCTTGCTTACACGGGCTGCTCAAATGAAGGCCGACGACATGGCGGCGAAGAGTTACTACGCCCATGTTGCGCCGGATGGCACACCTCCTCCGTATTGGCTCAATGCAGTCGGTTACAAATACCAAATCATGGCAGAGAACCTCGTCATTGATCGCGAGTCGTCTGATGACGCGGTGTCGGCTTGGATGGGTTCGAAATACCACCGTGACAATATACTCAACCCCGTCTTTACCGAGATCGGGGTTGGGGTCGCGCACGGAAGTTACAAGGGGCGGGATACGATTTATGTTGTACAAATGTTTGCAAAACCCATCGGTCAATCGACACCAGCACCAAAGCCTGCGCCAAAGCCCGCGCCTGCCCCC
>DASVVA010000016.1:0-28937 GCA_036386775.1 Minisyncoccota bacterium | reverse complement strand
GTTGCTCTTGCCCTCAAGAGTGTAGTCACCCCATTCCTTGTTCAGTTTTGCGGCATATACACGTGCCTCCGCACCGATCTTCCCTTCAAGGTCACCAATGGAGTCGACTCCTTTGAGAGCACCTGTTTCGCGAGGCCCTATGAGACGCTCGCCCGTAAGGAGAACTACTTTCTTGCCGCCTACGGTAACGCTGCAGACAGCGTCTACGAAGCAGCCGGTATCCACTGCAGAGATGGTGCCGGTGTAAAGTACCTCAGGTTCAGCACGAAGTGAAAGCGCTGCGCGTGTCTTGGCGCCAAAATAGCCGGCCGCTGGCGTGATGCCATTATTCTTCTGAAACTCTACGAGTGCTGCGCGCGTGAGTGGACCAAAGTAACCCGTAGCACCCACTTTGCTTAGCGCCTGCGCCGCAGGACCACCGTATGCGATGAGCTCGTGCTGGAGCGAAACAACATCTTCGCCGCGGCTTCCAAAAGACAGGTCTTTGTTTGGCACGGCAGCATGGGCACCCGAACTAAATGAAGCAGCCACGATTGCGGCAAGCACGAATACAGGAATGATTTTCATAGAGTAATTTGTAGTTATTACTACTAAGGACGAAGAAGCTCCGCAGTTCTTACGTTTCAGCGGGTGCGACAGTCTCCATTGGCTCAGCTTTTGCGGGCACCCCCTTCTTTGTCCGTAAGCGCGATGCTTTGCCCTCCCTAAAAGCAAGGATGATGAAGAAAACTACGTTTATATATGGAATAAGTCCTGCGACGAACCAGTGGGTTGAGTTGCCCATGTCACGAAGTCGGGCAATCGACGTAGCAATATAGATAAGGAGCATGATGATTGCCGTTGCAATCCCAACGGCGGCTGCCGGAATCATCAAATAGTTACTGCTTTCAAAATCGGGCAGAAGAAGTACGACCAGAAGCGGCAACAGAATGACGGCAAAGCCAATAACGCCGGACAGGACGTTGATCTCAACATAGCGCCGGCGTCCAAGCCGGTCTTTACGCATCCACTTCTGAAGCTGGTCCCAGCCTTCCTGCAAGTCCATTGCAGTCATACTACTCCATTCTTGAGTTTGCGCACGGTTGTTGAGGGGGGCGTCGGCCTGCCAGAGCCCGTACTTCCTTGCTTCCTGCTCTCCTCGTGGTATCGTAGAGGTACCTAACACGCTTTGGCTACAGAAAAAATTCGCATTAATCGTGAGATACGCGCGTCCGAATTGCGCGTTGTAGGCGCCGAGGGAGAGAACCTCGGTGTCCTTTCGCTTGGCGATGCTTTGAAGGCAGCCGAGGCCGCAGGCCTTGATCTTATCGAGATCTCGCCAAACGCGAAGCCGCCCGTTGCGAAAGTGATGGATTATGGTAAATTTCAGTACGACCTGAAGAAAAGGGAGAGCGCTGCGCGGGCCAAGGCCAAGGTCTCTGAGACCAAGGAGGTCCAGATCAAGGTCGGCACGAGCGAGAACGATATGCGGCTCAAGGCCCGAAAGGCCGCCGAGTGGCTTGAAGAGGGTCATCGCGTCCGCGCCGAGCTCTTCCTCAAGGGCAGGTATAAGGGCATGGACGAGGCTTTCTTGAAGAGTCGCCTCGAGAAATTCCTGCTCCTAATCCCGTATGCATATCGGGTGGCCGAGCCGGTCGCTCGTGCGCCCAAGGGCTTCGCGGGCATCATTGAGCGAGACCCCAAGGCAACTGCAAAGCCCAAGGACGCCGGCGCTCCTGCTGAAACCGGCACCGAATAACTTTATGAAAACAAACAAGTCATACACGAAGCGCGTACGCGTCACCAAGAAAGGCAAGCTGGTTGTTCGCAAGGCTGGCCAGGACCATTTCAACGCCAAGGAGAGCGGTGGCACTAAGGGTGTAAAGCGCCGCGCACAGTCGCTTACTGTATCGAAGAGTATCCGCCGCCGCTTCCTGTCGACCCTCAGCAAGTAACTTTTTTAACTACTAACGTATGGCCCGAGTAAAAGGAGGAGTGATTTCGGCAAAGCGCCGCCGCAACGTACTCAAGCGCGCGAAAGGATACCGCCATGGTCGCGGCACCAAGGAGCGTCTCGCTAAAGAATCGCTCGTGCACGCCGGCAAAAACGCCTTCAATCACCGTCGCGACAAGAAGACCGACTATCGTCAGTTGTGGATCGTCCGCCTTAACGCGGCTATCCGCGAGAACGGGTACCAGTCCTACAGCACATTCATTAATGCGCTCAAGAAAAAGGGCTTCACCCTCGACCGCAAAGTGCTCTCAGAACTTGCTCAGAAACGCCCCGAGGCCTTCACTCGCGTTGCTAAGCAGGTAAACGCCTAAACAACAAACCGCCCGGCTCCGCTGGGCGGTTTTTTGTATTGGCGAGCATGATTGAAAGTCACTATTGAAGCGATGAGAGGATTAGGACAGCTGCAACATAACTTAAGACCAGCGTCACAACCGCAAGAAGTGCTGCTTTCGGGAGCGCCATGCGACTGAGCCGACGCAGAAAGCCGATGCTGGCGACCAGAGCCACGAGTACAACAAAAGCGAGGAGCAGGTCCTCTGCAAGAGCAAAGCAAAAATCCGTGATTAGGGTAACAACGCCTGCAATCAGAACTGCTATTCCCGTTCCCACACACGCTGCTAGTCCGGTTTTATAGGTCAATCGTTCCTTTGCTAGGCGCGCAAGAACGTGAAGCAGGACGGAACCAATAGCGCACGTAACCACAATAAGGAGGGCCATGAGCAGCACGCTTTCGCCGACGTAGCTGTCAGCGACGCAGTACGCAAAAAAATCAGAGACAGGCTGCATGGTCTAAGTATAGCTTTAGGTATCCAGGCGCCAGAAGTTATACACGCTGAGCGCCCTCCTTCGTAATTTCCCACACCTCCCCCTCCGTCGGAACAATGGCACGTACGCCCAAGAAGTCGTGAATCCGTTGTGCCAGGAAGCGAGCGCTTGCTGGTTCGCCGAGGGCAGCGAATATAGTCTTCGTCCGCGGCAGCGACTTTTCGGCAAAGGCGAGTAGGCCATTGCGGTCAGCATGCGCAGACCAGCCTAAGTATGTCCCCACTTTGGCACGAACGGGGACCTGTCGACTGTTAATGCGTATGGTCCGTGCGCCATCCTGAAGTAGGCGACCTGGACTACCTGGGGCCTGGTAGCCGACGATCATAAGAGTTGTTGTCGGATCAGGCAAATAGCGCTCCTCCCAGCGAGCAATACGGCCTCCGTGAGACATGCCCGCGCCCGCGATGATGATTTTGGAGCCACGGGTCTCGGTGATAGCTTCCGAGTCTTCGCGCCCAGGGGTCTGTGTCAGGAATGGAAAACGAAAAATGTCGTGTTCGCGCTTAAGCTCATCGTCTACCTCTGGTTTGAAGTATTTGCTTCCCCATTTGGAATAGACGTCGGTGACCTTAATGGCAAGCGGTGAGTCAAGGAAGACCGGGATCTTGGGTATCTCCCCCGTCTCCATAAAATTGCTGATCTCGTAGAGCATGAGCTGTGTGCGCTCTATAGAAAAAGCAGGGATTAGAATTGGGCCGCCGCGCGAAATCGCTGCCTTAAGAACATCTCGCAGCATTTCTACTCTGCCTTCCTGAGGGTTCTCCCGGTCACCGTACACGCTCTCCATTACTAGTACGTCAGCGTCTTGTATAGGCTCGGGATCGGGCAGATAAGGCGACGGTGAGTTGCCTATGTCGCCCGTAAGAGCGAGCCCCACACCTTCCTCGTCTTTGATACGAACACTTGCCGACCCCAAGATATGACCCGTCTGTCGCAACACGCAAGAGAGACCGGGCGCAGCCTCCCACTCCTGCCCGTACTCGATCGTCTTGACCCGATTCATAAGCGCCTCGACATCGCGGTCGTCGTACATCGGCTCTCTACCCTGTGAGCGCGCCTCCTGCCCAAGTATGCGCGCTGAATCAAGCAGGATAAGCGCCATAATATCGCGCGTAGGCGCGGTGCAGTATACGGTTCCTTTAAACCCTTCGCGGATGAGCTTAGGCGCGCGGCCAATGTGATCTAGGTGACCATGGGTGATGATGAGCGCGTCGATTGAAGTTACGTCATACGGAAAAGGGTCATACATACAGCCCTGACAATAGTGTTCGCCCTGTTCAACGCCGCAATCAACAAGCAGCCCCCCTTTAGATCCTTCTACGAGGAAGTTAGAACCAGTAACAGTCTCTGCGCCCCCGTGAAAAGTGAGTTTCATCGCCATATAGTAAGTCGCGCAGTTGCGTAGCTAAGGATAATGCCGAGGGTGTCCATGAGAAGGTCCATCGAGGTATCAAAAACGAAGTTCATTTCCCTGTCGACATTAACGACGAGCTCAAAAACTTCCCATCCAACAGCCCCGGCGGTAACAACGACCAGGAACACGAGCGGCCTAAAGCGGCCCAGCACACCGATAACAGCAGTTGCCATGAAGGCACCTCCCAAAAGATGTACTGGCAGGTCTAGCCAAGGAAAATACCAATACCAGAAATGCGGGAGCGCGTAGAGGTGCACGCCCGCAAGCAGAATGGCAAGAACGAGTGCGGCGAAGAGCCAGGCGAGACGCATAAATTTAGAGTAGCATGCACGCCTTCGCTCTTTTTGGTGAATAGAACGCAAGAAACCGGCACATACATGCCGGTTTCTTACTAGAGCCGCCGCCGGGTGGCAACTTCCTGTGCCACGTGGGTGCTCGCACGGCTAGGGTAGAGCAAGCTCGCCTGGCCTGGATGTAAAGCTCCCTGAAAAAGCGCAAGTTGACTTTCGAATCAGCGGCTCTGAGGACAGTATAACGAGTACTCCTTTTTGCTGCAAAAACCCGGTCTGTATAACGTGCTATACGTTATTCCAGAATACCGTCAAGGTTCACATCGTAGAGTATCGCTTCGTTAAGAAGACGGTACTGAATAAGCTCTTCGGGCGTGAACCAGAGTTCAATCTCTTTTTGGGCGTTCTCGGGAGTATCAGAGCAGTGGATGAGATTGCGTACGGCTCGGTCGTCAACAGCGGACAGGTTGTACGAATCTATGGTGAGATCTCCACGAATAGTACCCACATCAGACGAGGCTGGGGCAGTGTCGCCAACGAGCTTCGTAACGACTGAAACCGCCTGATTCCCTTCCCACACCATCATAACTACCGGGCCGCTCGTCATATACCGATCGAGCGCACGGATGATGTCTTTGCCGTATTCGATTGGCTCTTTTTCCGCAGACAGGCCCGCCGCCGCACGGTCCTCTGCAATGGCCTTACCCTTCCTCTCGAACCATTCGTCGTCCTTATCGTAGTGCTTCCAGATGCGGTCAGAATCAAGAACTGCCATTTTAAGCGCAGCTAGCTTGAGGCCTGTGCGCTCGAAACGACTGAGGATCTCACCGATGAGTGAGCGCTGTACACCGTCGGGCTTGATGATGACAAAAGACCGTTCTGTTTTGGGGTGAGGAATTGGCATGAAGATAAAGAAAAATCGCCGAGGGCGCTTATATAGATACGAGTATATCAAAAGAAAGAAGGCCGCGGAAGCGGCCTTCTTTCTTTTGGACGAGCGGTTTATTGCGCGCTAGCGCCTCCGCCTGCACCACCACTCACGTCAGGAGTAGGAACATCTACGTTAGGTGTAGGAATATTCACATTTGGTGCTGGTACATCCACGTTGACTGTGTCGCCACCGCCGCGACCCCAGAGAAGGAACGCGCCGATGAGGACAACGAGGAGAACGATAACTGCGACTGCCCAGCCGGGTCCGCTGTTGTCGTTGCCGCCGCCCGGAGTGTTTACGATAGTTGCCATAGGTTAATTCGAATTACCGTGCTGGTAATACTCAGCAGTATCAAGCTTTGTTGCTGAAGAGCTAATGAACTACCTGCTCCCCGGGCCTGCGGGTAACTACCAACGTCTGCTTCTCCTCGATGAGAATGGTGTGCTCGAAATGTGCGCTGCGCGAACCGTCCCGGGTGCGGTACGTATAACCATCATTATCCAAAAGCACACTTGCTTTACCTGCGTTGGCAATGGGCTCAAGCGCAAGCACCATTCCGGGCACTATCTCGATACCGGTGCCCGGGTGCCCGTCGTTAGCGATGTAGGGGTCTTCGTGAACGCTCCGCCCCACACCGTGCCCGCCGAGCACTTTCACAACTGCAAAGCCTGTACCATTAAGCGCCTGCCCCGTTGCGTATGAAATATCCCCGATGCGCTTTCCTGGGCGCGCCGCCTCTATACCACGCTCAAGGGACACGCGTGTGGCGTTCATGAGTGCGTAGGAGGTCTTGTCTGTTGTCCCTACAGGCACTGTCACCGCTGAGTCTGCGAACAGCCCGTCATGAATGAGGCCCAGATCGAGCGACACTATATCTCCTTCTTTTAGCATACGGTCTCCCGGTATGCCGTGGACGATCTCGTCGTTCACTGAAATACAGAGCGCTGCAGGAAATGGGTAGCGCGCACCCTCGGGCGTGTATCCCTTAAAGGCAGGCTCATCTCCCTTTTCACGGATAAGGCGCTCTGCGACCTCATCAAGGTATCCGGTCGTGATACCCGGACGAACTTCCTGTTCAAGTGCACCAAGCACTGCGCCCAGGCGCCTTCCGGCTTCAATTATTCCTGCACGCTCCTGGTCGCTTTGTACGATCATGACGCGTTAGGGCGCACCGCCCCGGCAATCGCTTCCGCTATTTGATCGGGCATTGGCGTGCCGTCAATATCCACGACCACCCCTTCACTTCTGAAATACTCGATAGCGGGTGCCGTGCATTCGTTGAACTGCGCGAGACGAGCATTGATTTTCTCCTCTGTATTGCTGTCTGGCCGGTTCTCGGTAACAGAGCGGGAATGCATTCGTCGCGCGACTTCTTCTTCAGGAACTTCAAGATTGACGACCATAAGGTCCCGGCCAAGCCAGTCTATGATCTCGGTTAAGTGCTCAGCCTGGCTCCTCGTTCGGCCAAATCCCTCACATATGATTCCCACGTGTGGCTGGAGCTTCAAAAGTGCCTCTTCAAGGAGATAGTCGGCAAACCAGTTGGGAAGCAGTCTTCCCTTGTCGTATACCTCTCGCACGCGCGCTGAGAAAGGCTCGTTACCGTCACGGATGGCCTTAATGCGATCTCCCGAGGAGGCACGCATCCAACCGAGCTTCTCAGAAAGAAGTCGTGCTTGCGTGCCCTTACCTGATCCTGGGCGGCCGATAATAAGAATCGTGTCGGGGCTTGATGTATGCATGTATATGGCTATGATGGGTCAATACTAGCAGCTACGCGCGCGAGGCGCACTCTGCATGAAAAAAAGCATCATAACAATTGCTGGTGAACTCGGCAGCGGCAAGTCGAGCACAGCTAAACGCATTGCCGCAGAGCTCGGATACGAGCATTTTTCGTCAGGTGATCTCTTTCGTGCTGTTGCTGATGAGCGCGGCCTCTCCCTCGAAGAGGCGAACCGACAGGCGGAGCAAGAGCCTAGCATCGACTTTGCTGTTGACGACCGACTTAAAAAGCTCGGTGAACAGGACCGCCTAGTCGTCGACTCGCGCTTGGCTTTCCACTGGATTCCCTCTTCATTTAAGGTCTTTCTTGCACTTGACCCTGAAATGGCGGCCGAGCGAATCTTTAATCATATACAGAAAGAGGGTCGTGTGGGCGAGAGCGGCAACTCCGTGGACGAGATACTCCGGAGTATCGTCTCGCGCAGGGAGAGCGAGCGAAAGCGCTACATGACACTCTATGGAGTCGACACGCTTGATCTGTCCGCCTTCGACCTCACTACCGATACATCAAACACCTCGCTCGATAATGTTGCTGAAAAAGTCAAAACTTCGTACCAGTCTTGGCTAGCTAAAGACTAGCAGCGTCCGGAACGACGCCGCGCCTGTATATACAAAGGATGATGAGCAGTACTGAGGCAGTGACTACGGTCACTAGATATGATGTTGTGAGCAGGTTGTACTCTGCCACTGCAAGCAGCGCGAAAAGATTTCCAGCAGTGAAAAGGAGCCAGAAACTTAAAGTCTCTGTCCTTGGCTCACTCCACGATTTCCTGTACGTCGGCACATAGCCGATTCCATCAATAAAGGCCACCATGAGTACGGCGACGAGCGGACTATCGAGTTGCCACCAAACAACAACAGCCGCAAGAGCACCGACCAGCGTAACCGTATCAATAACCGTAATGTTCTTGGTGCCAAACTTGAAAGATAGCAAGAACACAACGAAGGTGAGAAAAGCGCCGGATGCTATGCCTACACCAGCAAACAGACCCCCATTGCCGTAGACAAGCGCAAGAAGAGCCGTGCCCTGTGTAATCGACCAGATGAGCCATGTATAGATGTGAGGCTTTGTCTGCCGCCTAAATATGTCCCGGATGTAGGGGTAAAAGCCAGCGATGAGAGTTAAGCTGGCGGCTACTCCAAACGCAAGGTTGAGCTCCATTAAAAAAGTATACCCTCCCAAGAAGAACGGCCGCCCATTTGGGCGGCCGTTCTTCTTGGGAGGAACTAAAGCAGTTCGCTAGTATTCGCGCAGCGAAACCTGCGCATCGACCTTACGGATAAGGTCGAGGAGCACCTGTACTGCAATGAGGAGCGCAGTACCGCCGATAAGAAGCGCTGTGATACCAGTCGCTGCCTGCACGATAAATGGCACGACTGCAAGGAATCCGAGGAAGAGTGCTCCAGGGAGGGTGACGCGGTTCACAACACTACCGATAAACGATTCGGTCTCGCGACCAGGGCGTACTCCAGGGATAAAAGCCCCTGACTTCTGGAGGTTATCAGAAACACGCTTTGGCTCGAAGGTGATCGAGGTGTAGAAAAACGTAAACATGACAACAAGTACGAAGTAGACGGCGCTGTACGCGAACGTATTGAGACTGAAAGCCGTGTACCACATCTGCGCACTAGCAGCCCACGTTAGGCCAAGGCCACTTAGGCCTGCGAGTGCCATTTGCGGGAGAAGCAGGAGCGAGAGAGCGAAGATGATAGGCATGACACCGGCCTGCAAAAGACGAATTGGAAGATACGTCGAAGCGCTCGGGCCCGTGCTACGTACCTGGCGCGCGTAAGCAATGGGAATGGAGCGTTCTGCCTCTGAAACCACAACCACGGCGTAGGTAATCGCTAGTGCTGCAACGGCAAATGCAAGGTAAGTCGGAATATTGGCTGCAGTTGCAGTAAACAGGAGCTGCGAAAGGCCGCCCGGAACCGCCGCGATGATACCAGCAAAGATGAGGAGAGAGACACCGTTGCCGATGCCAAACTCAGTGATCATCTCACCGATCCACATAAGGAGCATGGAGCCAGCCGCAACGAGGAAGACGTTCGTCGCCATCTCGAACGGCGTAAGCGGAATGAGGATGCCCTGGCTTTGCAGAAGCGACAGGAAGGCTACACCCTGCAGGATGGCGATGGGAATCGTAAGGAAGCGGGAGAAGGAAATGAACTTGGCGCGACCCTGCTCGCCTTCCTCGGTGTACATAGCCTTGATCTTGGGCGAAAGCACCGTCGCCAACTGCATGATGATCGACGCTGTAATGTAAGGCCCTACACCGAGAAGCACGATGGAGATATTCGAGAAGCCACCTCCCGAGAAAATGTTCAAAAGACCGAGGAATTGATTCCCGGCGAAAAACTGATCAAGTGCGAGGCGGTTCACACCCGGCACTGGAATGGCTGCGAGAAAGCGGAAAACAACGATGGCTCCCACTAGAAACAGGATGCGCTTCCGGAGACCCGGGTCGGCAAATATAAGACGAATTTTCCGGAAGAAGTTGTTAAGCATGGGAGATGGTTCCCCCTGCAGCCTCTATGGCAGACACGGCAGAGGCAGAGGCGAAACAGTCGATCACCACAAGCTTCTTGGTAAGCGAGCCGGTGCCGAGGATCTTTACAGGGCGAATGAAGCCGCCACGCGACTTTACGAGGCCTTTCTTATTGAGAGTTGCTGGGGTGACGCGCTCACCTGCAGCAAAGGCGCCCTCAAGCGCTGAAAGGTTTACCGGGCAGTAGATTACCTGCGGACGCACAGTGCGGGAGCGGTTCTTACCAAAACCACGGCGCTTTGGAAGCTTCTTTATGAGGTCGCGCATCTCGGGGCGCTTCTTGTTACCAGCACGAGCCTTCTGACCCTTAGTTCCCCGTCCGGAGGTCTTACCACGCTTGCCGCCACGGCCCACGCGAGGGGTCGTGACGCGAGTGGTCTTGGCTTTAAGGGTGTTGGTCTGCATACGAAAAGGATTATGTGCGATTAGCGTGCCTGGAGGCTTTTCAGAGCCGCCACAGTCGCGCGCGCGATGGTGAGCTTGTTCTTCGAACGGGTCTGGATCTTTGCGACCACATCAGTCACTCCTGCGTACTCAAGCACAGTGCGCATTGCGGAGCCAGCAACCAGACCACGGCCCGATGAAGGGATGATCTCGATAACGGACGAAGCGTAGCGCGCGGTAATATCGTGCGCGATGGAGCGTGACGAGGTAAGCGGGACAGTTATGAGCGCCTTCTTTGCAGAACGGACAGCCTTGTCGATAGCAAGCGCAGTGTCAGCGCCTTTGCCGAGACCCACGCCTACGCGACCTTTCTTGTCACCAATAACCACAGTGACGCTAAACGAGAAGCGGCGACCACCGGCCATAACACGAGCAACACGACGAACATCAAGTGTCGCTTGATCGAATTCGCTACGCTCGCGCGGTGCGCGTTCGCGGCGAGGACCTCCGCGGCCACGCTGGCCACGATCTCCCCCGCGACCACGAGGGCGTTCAGGTGCGGTAGTGGCTACAGGAGCAGCCCCCGCCTCAGGAGCGGTTGCGGTGGTCTCGGGTACTGTAGTGGTGTCCTGCATAAAGTTTTAAAGAAGTAATTTAGAACTGGAGTCCTCCTTCGCGGGCTGCATCAGCAAGTGCTCGCACCTGTGCAGCATAGGAGTACCCACCGCGATCAAATACGACGCTTGAGACTCCCGCCTTCTTTGCGCGCTCAGCAATAGCCTTGCCCACAGCCGCTGCCTGCGCGCTCTGCGCGCCAGGAAACTCGCGACCGTGCGCAGCGGCGACCGTGCGTCCAGCAACGTCATCGATGACCTGCACCGAAACGAAGCGGTTCGAGCGAAATACGGCAAGACGTGGGCGCTCCGAAGTGCCGGATACCCTGGAGCGAACGCGTGCATGACGACGTTCGCGCAGATTCTTTTTGGTAGTTCCAAGTCGAGTCATATGTAGTACTAAACAGCCTTCTTACCCTGCTTACGGCGGATAACCTCGTTATCGTAAGCGATACCCTTACCGAGATATGGCTCAGGACGCTTCACATCGCGGATCTCTGCGGCGAACTGACCGACCTTCTGCTTGTCCGCGCCGGCAATGGTAATGGTCGTCTTTTCGACGGTAGCCGTAAGGCCCTCAGGTACGGCCAGCGTTACTGGATGTGAGAAGCCAACGTTGAAAACCAGATCATTGCCACGAAGCTCGACCTTGTAGCCGACACCCTTGAGGATGAGCACCTTCTTCCATGGGGTTTCGACACCGGCGACCATGGCACGCACGTGGGCGGCGTAGGTACCAGTAAGAGCTCGCGCGAGCTTGCTGTTGTTCTTAGGAGCCACCATAACGCCCTCGGGAGTCACGTCGATTGAGATCGAGGAATGAACCGGGCGGGCAAGCGTCTCTTTCGCGCCCTTAACGGTAAGCATGCCGTCAGTGGTGTCGACGGTTACTTTTGCGGGGACGGGAATGGGCTTTTTAGCAAGACGGGACATACGAAAAGAAAGCTACCAGATCTCAAATAGGTTCTCGCCACCCTGACGAACCTTACGCGCTTCGGCGTCCGTAAGCACACCCTTGGGGGTCGAGATGAGGCGCGCGCCAAGACCGTTCTTTACGGTGTGCGCCTCGTGTGCGGGTACATACAGGCGACGCCCGGGCTTCGATACGCGCTTCACGTCATGGATCTTGTGACGACCTTCGCTGTCATACGCCAGCGTCACTTCCATCATTGACGGCACTTTCTTGGTGCTGATCTCGATACCTTCGACAAAGCCGAGCTCTTTGAGCTTGCGGGCAATTGCCTCGAGATGCTTTGAATGCGGCACGTTTACCGTGCGGTTGCCGATGGCACCTGCATTCTTGAGACGAATAATGAAGTCGCCGACGCGGTCGCTTACCATGATGCCTTCTTTACGCCCGGAATCTTACCCTCACGTGCAAGCTCACGGAACTTAATGCGAGAAAGACCGAAGGCACGAAGGTAACCGCGTCCACGGCCGGTAACTGCACAGCGGTTCTTAATGCGCACAGGAGAGGAGTTGCGGGGGAGCTTCTGGAGACCCTCATAGTCGCCGGCAGCCTTAAGAGCAGCACGCTTTGCTGCGTACTTCTCGGAAAGCTTCACCCTTTTGGCGTTTCGGGCGAGTACTGAGGTTTTTGCCATACGAAAAAAATAGCCCCGACGGAGCGTGCAAGTAATGTATCAGTAAGGATTTACGCTGTCAAACACTCGCTCGAGGCACCTTTTCGGCAGCGATGACTGGAAGCAGAATTGCGCAGTGAGCCACGTCGCAAAAATGAAGAAAGTGCCCGCGATTTCCATCGCGGGCACTTTCTGTGCGGTTAACTAAGCCTTGAGCGGCAGGCCGAGGTGGCGGTAGAAGGCTTCAGCTTCTTCCTTGGTCTTTGCCGTCGACACGAGGGTCACCGAGAGGCCGAAGACGTCCTTGAGATCCTCTTCGCTGGTCTCAGGGAAGATGGTGTTCTCACGAATACCGAGCGTGTAGTTGCCCATGTCGTCGACTGAAGAAGCCGACAAGCCACGGAAGTCGCGCGTACGCGGAAGCGCAATGTGGATGAGTTTATCAAGAAACTGCCACATGCGGTCGCCGCGAAGCGTCGCCTGGTAGCCAACGATGTCGCCTTCGCGAAGTTTGAAAGAGGCAATAGACTGACGCGCTGCACGAGCCGAGGGCTTCTGGCCGGTAATGCGTGCAAGGCGGTCCTCGACGATCTTATTCTTGTTCTTGTCCTTTGCTTTGCCGACTCCCGAAGATACGACGATCTTTGTGAGTCGAGGCGCCGCCATTACGTTGCCGTAACCGAAGCGCTCCTTAAAGGAATCGTAGGCGGCCTGTTGTTTTTGCTGTGAAATCATCATACGAGCGTGGGTTACGAAAGCGTGGTACCGCTCTTCTTGGCTACGCGCACAACCTTGCCGTTTTCAATCTTGCGTCCGACTCGGGTAGGCTTTCCGTCCTTTGGGTCAAGCAGCATTACATTCGATGCGTCGATAGGGCGAGGGCGCTCGACAATGCCTGCGCTCTGACCGCGGGTTGCGCGACGCAGGTGGCGCTTTACGAGACCGACGCCATCAACGACAACCCGGTTCATGTCAGGAAGCGCCGTCATAATAGTGCCTTGCTTCCCTTTATCCTTGCCGCTTACGACGACAACGGTATCTCCTTTTTTGAGCTTCATTTTCATACTTAAATCTCTATACGACTTCAGGAGCAAGCGAGGCAATATTCTGCCACCCGCGTTCGATAAGGTCACGGGGCACAGGGCCAAATACACGATTGCCCTTCGGGCCCATCTCCTTACCCTGCTTCTCGATAAGCACGACAGCATTATCGTCGAAGCGGATGTAGGAACCGTTCATGCGGCGGTAGGGCTTCCTCTGGCGTACGACCACCGCCTTATAGATGTCCTTCTTCTTTACCGGCTTGCGGGGCTCTGCGCTCTGGACTGATACGACTACGACGTCGCCAAGCTCAGCATAACGACGCTTCGATCCCCCAAGCACCTTGAAAACGCGAGCGACTTTGGCGCCTGAGTTGTCTGCGACGGTAACGATGGTCTGGGGCTGAAGCATACGCGTAGTAGTTAGTAATGATTAGGCAGCGGTCTCACTGACCGTATCGACAGTCTCAGCGCGCGCAGTAATTTCGGCGAGCTTGAAGCGTTTCATCTTTGAGATCGGTCGCGAAGCGACAATGGTGACCTGGTCGCCAACCTTGGCGGTGTTCTCAGGATCGTGTACCAGATACTTTTTTGTAAGCACACGGTACTTCTTGTACTTTGGATGCTTCACGTAGCGCGAAACGGCCACGGTTGCCGTGTCTTTCATGGCCGTCTTAACAACGGTGCCGCGGAAGGTTTGAGGTCGGATGGTATTAGTTTCCATAGAATTATGCGGCTGATGCGGAACGCGCGCGCTTGTGGAGCTCGGTCATAAGACGGGCAATGTCGGCACGGATGTTTGCCGGCGAATTACTGTCCTTTGCCTTGGCGCCAGCCATCGAAAAACGGAGCGTACGAAGCTCTTCCCGCTTCTCGCGAAGCAGGTCCGTGAGTTCGGATACGTTCTTCTCGCTAAGATTAATTTTGGTAGCCATAGGATTATGCGCGCGTGACGATACTGACCTTAAGCGGGAGCTTCGCGCCTGCGCGACGAAGCGCGTCTCGTGCCTTCACTTCCTCAACGCCATCGAGCTCAAAGAGCACGCGGCCCGGTCGCACCTCAAAGACGAATTTCTTCGGATCACCTTTACCCTTACCCATGCCCACCTCCGCAGGCTTTGCGGTGACCGGACGGTCTGGGAAGATGCGAATCCACATCTTACCGCCTTTACCCGTAACACGGGTAAGAACCTTACGAGCGGCCTCAATCTGGTTTGAGGTGACGCGCGAGGAGGTAGTGGCCTTAAGGCCGAGTGAGCCAAAGGCGACTGTGGTGCCGCGCGTATCCGGACGCGCAAGACGAGCCTCGGACTTGCGTCCGGTCTGCCACTTGCGGTGTTTTACTTTCTTAGGAAACAGCATACGTCACTTATTATTTGCCGCGTCCGGGGCGACCTGTAGATTCACGGCCCTCCTGCTGCTGATTCATACCGAACTGCTCGCCGAGGTATACCCAAACCTTGATACCGATTACGCCGTACGGGAGGTAGGCCTCTTGGTGTGCGTAGTCGATGTTGGCACGGAAGGTCTGGAGAGGGATCCGGCCGCGCTTGATTTCTTCCTTACGGCTCATATCCGCGCCGTTCAGCCGACCCGAGATGATGACACGAACACCAATAACATCGCGAACGGCCATTACCTTTTCAACCGTTTGCTTAAGCACACGGCGGAATGGCATGCGCTTTTCAAGACCCTCGACTACCATCATGCCGACGACAGCTGCTGAGGTCTCTGGCTGACGAATCTCCATGATGTCGAGCTTGAGCGTGCGTCCGTGGTTAGGCGCAGTTTTGCGGATAGTGTCACCCAGTTCCTTGCGGAGCTTCGTTGCGTTCTCGCCAGAGCGGCCTATGACTAGGCCCGGGCGTGCGGTATGGAGGATGACGCGGATTTCCGACTGAGAGCGCTCGATCTCAATTTCAGCGACATGCATGCTGCGCATCTTCTTGGTTACGTAGGTACGTATAGCGTTATCAACCGCAAGATTTTCGCGGAAGGTCTTCTTATCGCCGGCAAACCAGCGACTCCGCCAGTCGCGGATCACGCCTAGGCGGTGGGCATACGGATGTACGGTGTGGGTCATACGAAAATAGTGGGCGGATTACGCATCCGAGAGCGTTACGGAAACACGGCTTTTGCGGCGGCGTACAGGAGCGGCGCGGCCCATGGCGCGAGGCATGTACTTCACAAGCATGCCCGCGCTGTCGACAGCGATATTCTTCACGCGGAGCTTTTCAAGGTCTGCGCCCTGCGTCTTTGCATTGGCCGCAGCACTTGCGATGAGCTTAGCAATTGGAAGTGCGGCGCGCTTCGGAAGGAAGGCGAGCGCGGCAAGGGCATCTGGCACCTTCTTGCCCTTCACAAGATCCGTTACGAGGCGGACCTTGCGCGGAGGCTGGTTGTAACTTTTAAGCTCAGCCTTCATAACTATTTCTTCTTAGCCGCCGCGGGCGCGCTCTTAGCAGCCTTAGCAGCAGCAATTTCTGCGTCCTTGCGCTTCTGCTCAAGTTCCTTCTGCATCTTTCCTCCGTGACGAAGGAATTTCTTCGTTGCTGAGAATTCTCCTAGGCGGTGCCCTACCATATCCTCGGTAACAAGGACTTCGATGTGCTGCTTGCCATTGTGAACGCCAAATGTGAAGCCCACGAATTCGGGGGCAATCTGACTAGCGCGAGCCCATGTGCGAATAACACCCGCAGTAGAGGGCTTTTGGTCGGCTACCTTCTTGAGGAGCTTCTGGTCCACGTACGGACCTTTCTTAAGCGATCGAGACATGAGAAAAATGACCCGCCAACTAAAGCGACCGAGCGTCCTCGCGGACGCTCGGATTAGCCTTGCGCGAGATAGGGCTAATGTATAGGAAATGCGTAGTAGTGTCAAACTTAAGGCTTATTCCAGAGCTCTTAGAGTGGCCGAGGGCGGCGAAGCGCTATACTTAGTAAGATGAACAATAAGCACCATGCCGTCTGGGCCGTTGTTGCCCTTCTCATCGTCTTCCTTGCGATCCTTGTATGGCGCCTTTTCATTGATCCGACCCCCCGTGCGCTTGCCCCAGGGGGCACTGTTGCCACCACAACCCCGACAGCCACAACGACTCCCCCGATCGTACTCACTGATTCGGGGCGTTACCACGACGCCGAGGCTACCTATCCAAGCGTCACGCCCCTCGCCCAAAGTGCAGGCGCCGAAGCAGACGCTGGGGCCGTCGCGCTTATGAAGTCCTTTGTCGAGAACGCCATGGGCGGCTTTGAGGAACGTGCCGAGGAACAAATGCCCGAGCTCGCAAGCATAGCCGGCGGACAAAAATACGCTCTCGACATCGATTACTCCCTTTACGAGAGCCCTAAAACAATTTCGTACGTCTACATCATCTACGAAAACACCCTAGGCGCTCACCCTAATGCCTACTACCGCACGTTTACATTTGACCGCGCTACCGGCGAGAATATCCACCTCGACGAGCTATTTGCTCCCGGCACTTCCTACCTTGAGCGGCTGTCCGCCAGAGCACGCGCTGAACTGCCTGCCATTATGGCAAAGCGTGCGGAAACAACACCCGATCAGATAGATGCCGAGTACATTAATTCCGGTACTCAGCCCATGGGCGACTCATTTAACAACTTCGCCATAGATGGCACGACGCTCCGCCTCATCTTCCCTCCATACCAGGTGGGCCCGTATGCCTACGGCACGATCGAGGCACCCATCCCCCTTTCAGACCTAAGCAGCATCCTTAATCCGAAGTATCGGCCGTAACTTCTGACAGAATGGGTTCAGCCTGAACTTTTAAGTCCTCGATTCCTTGGTAAAAACAGGCCCTTATACCCAGACTACGCGCGGTCTTTACGTTTACCTCTTTATCGTCAAAAAACAGAATCTCATCTGGAGCTAGGCCTGTTTGATGAAATATGTTCTCGTAGAATTCGAAGGTGTCTTTATCAAAGCCGACGTCACACGTAGAAAAGACTCCATCGAAGTGGTTTTTTAGGCCTAGAGAATCAACGAGATACTTCAGTCGGTACTTCTCTTGTCGTGTTGCGACGTAGCACTTAATACCGCTTCCGCGCAACTTGGTCACAATTGCCAGCAGCTCCGCATCTATAATTCCTTCGTTTTCAAACCAGAAACTACACAGATCGTCGACACTCCCTTTCCACTTCCATTTAGACAAGTACGGAGTGAGCACCTCTTTCAAATCGGCTTTGCCGAAAGAACACTTTTTAAAATCCTTAGCGAAAAACTCTGACACATGCGCGCCGGGAATATCTTGATGTTTTGCAAGCCGCTCACTAAAGAGGCATTCTCTGCCAACGAGAATGACGCCGTCAACATCAAATAGAGCTGCCTTAATCATTCCGGGATTGTAGCAGACACTAAAGAAAAACCGCTGGCGAGAGCGGTTTTTCTTTAAGTCACTTAACTAGCGCTTCTTGCCGACCTTGCGGCGCGAGACGATGAAGACGTTTGAGTACTTCTTCGGCGTGCGAGTCTTCTGACCCTTGCCGGTAGGTTTGCCCCACATACTCTTGGCCCGGCGTAGACCGCGGCCTTGGCGTCCTTCACCACCCCCATGCGGATGGTCGACTGGGTTCATGGCAGTACCACGAACCGTCGGGCGCTTGCCCATCCAACGGGAGCGGCCTGCTTTACCGATATTCACAAGGCGGCTGTTCTCGTTACCGACGGCACCAATGGATGCGAAGCAGAGATCGGAGACTTTGCGAACTTCGGTTGAAGGAAGCTTGAGCTGCGCGTAGCCTGCATCGTGCGCGACGACTTCGGCATAGTTGCCGGCAGAACGCGCAAGGCGTGCGCCTGCGCCGCGCTTAAGCTCAACATTGTATACGAAGGTGCCGGACGGGATACGGCCGAGCGGTACGCGGTTACCGGGCTTAAGTGGTGCGGTCTCACCGACGAGGAAAGTGTCGCCGACTTTCACATCCTTGGGAGCAAGCACGTAGCGGCGTTCACCGTCTGCGTAGAGGGCGCGGGCGATGAAGCCGGTGCGGTACGGATCGTACTCAATGGTCTCGATCTTTGCCGGGATATCCATCTTGTTGTACGTGAAATCAATGTCGCGATAGCGGCGCTTATGACCACCGCCCTGGTGACGGGTCGTGATGCGGCCTGCATTATTACGGCCCGCCTGGCGCTTCTTCGTTTTGAGAAGCGACTTCATGGGGCGATCGCCCGACAGAAGCTTCTTGTACGGAAGCGTGGTCATGCCGCGGCGGCTTGGACTGGTTGGCTTGTAGGTTTTCATACTTCAGGTATTAGGCAATCGAAATCGTATCGCCTTTCTTTAGGTACACGTATGCCTTATGGCGACGCGCGCGCGAGCCGGTGCCGCGGCGAGTACGCAAAGACACCTTCTTTGCGGGCAGGTTCACGACGCGAATCTGTCGGGGCGTAACGCTGTAGAACTTCTCGACTGCAGCCTTGATCTCAGGCTTCGTTGCCGAAGCAGGGACCTCAAAGACGTAGACGCCGTTCTCGGTGCCAATGAAAGCCTTCTCGGAGAACCATGGGCGCTTGAGCGTGTGTGCCAAGCGACCGTCGTCTACCTTAGGCGTCTGAGCCTTTGAGCCGTTCTTGGGAGTTGATGAAAAGAGTGCCATAAAATTCTCGTTACGCCTTCTTCGTTAGGCGGCTACCAAGGATCGTGAAAGCCTCTGCAGGCTCTGCGATCACGAGGTATTTCTTCGTCATGAGATCGACCGGATTGAGGTTGCGCACTTCCCCCGAGACGATGCCCGTAAGATTACGGAACGACTTCTCAGTAGCTGCGTCCTTCTTGGGGAGTGCGATTAGGGCGGCATTGGTGCGACGCGTTGCGAGTGCCTCCTGGCCAGCGCCCTTAGCGATAGCAACGAGTGCTGACTTTGCATCCTTGGTTTTAGGACCATCGAAAGCAAAGCGCTCTACGAAGATCACTTCACCATCTGCCCACTTACGGGAGAGCACAGACGCGAGCGCGGCCGCCCGCATCTTACGGTTGATCTTCACCGCATACACTTTTTCAGCACGAGGGCCGTGCGTGACACCGCCACCAACCCAGATAGGTGAGCGCCGTGAGCCGTGACGAGCACGGCCGGTACCCTTCTGCTTCCAAGGCTTCCTGCCACCGCCGCGAACTTCACCGCGGAACTTGGTGTTTGCAACTGTCGGACGTGCATTAGCCTGCATACCCACAACGACCTGGTGCACGAGGTCAGCGTTCCACTGGGCGCCAAAGAGCGCCTCAGGAAGCGTGATGGTTCCAGCTGACGAGCCAGTTGCACTATAGACCGTAGCTTCAAGCCCTGCCGCCGGCTTTGCTGCCTTCTCCGGCTTTGGAGTAGCTATCTTCTTTGAGGGAGCCTCTTTCTTTGCAGGAGCTTTAGCCGCAGCCTTAGCTGGCGCCTTCTTTGCTGCTGCTTTTGCTGGGCCCTTAGCCTTTGTTTCTTTTTCAGTTGCCATACAAATCTAGTTACATCGAGACGACCTCGACCAGTGAGCCGCGAGCGCCAGGGATGGCACCCGAAATAATGATCTCGCCTTTCTCTGCATCAACGTGAAGCACTTTCAGGTTTTCGACCGTAACCCGATTACCGCCCATGCGGCCGCCCATGCGCATGCCTTTAGCCACGCGACCGCCAGCACGTCCGCCGCCGCCAATGGAGCCCGGCTCACGCTCAGAGTGTTTCTGGCCGTGTGTACGGCGGCCTCCATGGAAACCGTGGCGCTTCACGACGCCAGCAAAACCACGACCCTTTACTGTGCCCGCAACAACGACGCCATCACCCACAGCAAACGTATCAATACCAATTTCCTTGCCGACCTCGTATTCAGCAGGGTTCTCGACGCGGAACTCTTTAACGATTTTAAAAGCCTTACCTTTTAGGTGACCGCGCACCGCCTTCGAAACGCGTTCCAGTTTTTGCTCACCAAAGCCAACCTGCACGGCAGAGTAGCCGTCCTTGCTGTCGGCGGTCTTTACCTGGGTGACAGTGAGTGGCGTAGTCTTAAGAACCGTACCTGCCCACACGCGACCCTGCTCATCGAAGAGCTGGGTCATGCGGTCCTTTTTAGCGAGGATGAATTTCATGTAGTTAAAGCGAAACGCGCACAATGGCGCGTTTCAGGAGAGGTCTCCTTTCAGCGGCCATTGGTCCAGCAGCGAATCTGCCGTACGTAGCGTTATTAGGGGCACTATACAGACAGGGCTTCCGAAATGCAAATCGCGCTCTCAATAAATAATAAAAAGGCCCCGGATTTTGGTCCAAGGCGTTGTGGGGTTCAGACGAGGAACGCCGCGAGTCTGGATTCGCCCAGCTTCTCGACATAGGGGTTGCCGGCAATCCTCGACATCGCATCCTGGAACTCGACATCATCGCAGCTCACGAGAATCAGCGCCGAGAGGACCTCGTCGAGACGCTCGGGGAGCCCCGAAAAGCTGACGATGAACATGTCGCCACGGACCGCTCCGCCCCACTGATCCTTCTCCGGATCCCTGCTTTCGAAGCTGAGCCGGTGTTCCGGATGGGCCGCGAGCCTACGGGCCTTCTCCTGGGAAAAGGTGAGGTAACGATCGAGCTTGCCGGGATCGGGTCGCCCGATGCTCACAACCGCGAACGGGTAGCCTTCGGGACAGGCGAGGCAAAGATAGCCTCCGAACTTGCCTTCCGCAATCAGGTCGTTGGCGATGCCGGAGTCCTGCTCCAGGAACGCGTTGAGGATGCTTTCGGCCCGCTGCGCTGCAGCGAACAAAACTCCCAGGTGCATATGCGAGCCCTCCTGTGCTCTGTGACGAATATGCCAGATTTGCTGATAAAAACAAGAACCGCCCATTTCTGAGCGGTTCTTGTTTGGTGAGTTTTTAGCTACACCATCTTCACATCAATCGTCACACCCGAGGGCAAGTTCAGATTGGTGAGGGCCTCGATCACTTTCGGGTTGGGCGAAAGGATGTCGATGAGGCGCTTGTGGATGCGCATCTCGAACTGCTCGCGTGCGTCTTTGTGGACGAACGTCGAGCGGTTCACAGTCCAGCGCTTGATCTCGGTCGGAAGCGGTACAGGCCCGACGATCTTCGCATCAAAGCGATTCGCCGTGTCCATGATTTGCTTCACCGACAGATCGAGAATCTTGTGCTCGTAGGCGCGCACGCGGATGCGGAGCTTGGCCTCTACCGCAGGCGCGGCTTCAGCTTTCTTCGCGGGAGCTTTCTTGGTGGTGGCCATACGAGAAGAAGGTATGCGGGTTAAGCGACGATCTTAGTCACGACGCCCGCGCCCACCGTCCTGCCGCCCTCGCGAATTGCGAAGCGGAAGTTGTCTTCAAGCGCGACTGGCGCTGTGAGCTTGACCTTAAAGGTCACGGTGTCGCCCGGCATGACCATCTCCTTGCCCTCAGGCAGGGTCACTTCACCGGTGACATCCGTGGTGCGGACGTAGAACTGCGGCTTGTAGCCCGAGAAGAATGGCGTGTGGCGACCGCCTTCGTCCTTGGAGAGGATGTATACCTCTGCCTCGAACTCGGTGTGCGGAGTTACGGAACCCGTCTTCGCGATAACCTGACCGCGATGCACGTCTTCCTTCTTCGTACCGCGCAGGAGGATACCTGCGTTGTCGCCGGCCATACCTTCCTGGAGCTGCTTGTTGAACATCTCGATACCGGTGACAGTCGTCTTCGTAGTGTCATGGAGACCCACGATCTCGACTTCCTCACCGACCTTGATGATGCCGCGCTCGATTCGGCCCGTGATTACGGTTCCGCGACCTTCGATCGAGAAGATGTCCTCGATAGGCATAAGGAACGGCTTGTCCGTATCGCGCTGTGGCTGCTCAAAGTAGGTGTCCATCGTGTCGACGAGCTCCTTCACCTTGAGAGCGTATTCGTCGTCAGCCGACGTTGCCTCAAGTGCCTTGAGACCTGATCCCTTGATAACTGGGGTGTTTGCACCATCGAAGCCCTGCTTCGTAAGGAGCTCGCGGATCTCTTCTTCAACGAGATCCACCATGTCCTTGTCGTCCACCATGTCTACCTTGTTGAGGAAGACGATTAGCTTCGGCACACCCACCTGCTTAGCAAGAAGGATGTGTTCGCGGGTCTGAGGCATTGCGCCGTCAGTTGCGGCGACCACGAGGACTGCGCCGTCCATCTGGGCGGCACCCGTGATCATGTTCTTGATGTAGTCGGCGTGACCAGGAGCGTCGATGTGCGCGTAGTGGCGGTTCGGGCTCTCGTACTCCGAGTGGTGGAGTGCGATGGTAATACCGCGCGCCTTCTCTTCAGGCGCGTTGTCGATGTTCTCGACCTTCTCGACACGAGCCTTGTAGCCCTTGTCAGAGTTGAGGTTGAGCACATTGAGGATCGAGGCCGTGAGCGTGGTCTTTCCGTGGTCGACGTGACCGATGGTTCCCACGTTCATGTGCGGCTTCGAACGATCGAATGCTTCTGCCATAGTGTTAGTAAGTAACTAGTAAGTTAAAGATATAGAACAAAAGTGCATCGCCTGCGCCCTGAAATGATCAAAGGCGCTATGCGTAACCCGCGCAGCGCCTTTAACCAAGCTCCCGAGCACTATGGGAACATGAAAAGAGCGCCGTTTCGCGTTAGGCCCACTCTAACGCGGTCAAAACATAGGGTCAACCCCGCAAGCTTTTAGTCGAGAGTGAAGTACTCGCGGAAGTCACCGCGGAACCCATCCGACTCGGCCGTGGATTCCTCTTGGAGACCAAGCTTTACCACATGACGCTCTCCCTCTTTGAAGACAGCGATCTCGTCGCCCTTCCCTGCCCACCAACACAAGACGGCGGCAACCTCCCCCGGCAGGAGTCGGTCCACAGGAACCTCTGCACAGCTCCCGGCGTATTCGCCAACATCGTACACTTCTCCGCCCGTAATGAGCGCCACCCGGCTGCGTGGCGGCAGCTCACCTTCGGCCTCCTTTGTCTCAAAGCGCCACGCGAATGTGCGGGAAGGCTCTGTAACTGCAGGTTTGTTGGCCTCTGATGGCTCAGGGGCTGCAGCTTTTCGGTCGACTAGCGCGAGCGCGCCAATTAGAATGACGCCAAAAACTACGAAGAAACCAAGTGCCCTTTCCATAGGACCAGTATAGGCCAGTGGACATAAACGAAAAGACCGCCCGGGGCGGCGAGTTATATAAAGGTGAAACTTCTCAGAGCTTCCTTAACCTCTTCTTCGAAGCTACTAAAGTTGGCAACCAGCCCTGTGGCCGTTATTTCGATCAGCCTCCCTTTGTTATAAAGCACGTAAATGTCCGTCGTTCTTTCGCTGCCGTCCGTGTCAATCCAGGTACCGCTCAATTTTCTTCCTGGAGCACCATTTACCACTATCCCCTTAACTTCTTTCGCCTTAAATGTCCGGAGGTCTTTCATGAGCTGTGTGCGCTTTGAACTTACGTAGCTGTCGAGCGCTGTGTTTGCAGAACCCGGATAGTCTCTGATGATCCACACCCGAAGCGACGCAAAATCGCCAGGTTCCCAATATGTAATCGATGGATACACAGACCCTTTGCCGTCGTGCTTCCAGCTCTGCGGGAAGGACATGCTAAATCCGTACGTCTCGTTGACGTAGGTATTTCGCGATGCAGGACTGGTTGCAACATGCGTCTCAACATTCTTTGCGGAAAAGCCGCCCTCTACTCTAATATATGCGCCGTACCGGCTTGTGTTGGTTAACTTCAACTTCCCGTCGTCACCCGTATAGAACGATGCAAGGTAATATCCGCCTCCAGGTGTCACTCCCGACAGCGATGCTGTACTAGGCCGTACGTCTTTGAATTCATACAGATTGCTCCCAGGAATATGCCTCGTGGTGGAGAGCAGATACCGCTTGGGTTCGCCGTGCCGCATGAGGTAGGTGCGCACCGTTCCGCTTGGTGCAGCTACGCTTACACCAAACTGGGGCGCCTCGCCAAGCCTGAACACTGGTGTCCCTGAAACGGCGTTTAACGGAAACGGGATGACTCCGAAGTCGGTGCCGTCATCTTTATTGATAGCGAGCGCGACTTTCTTGTTCACTTTGTTCTTGGTAACTGGAATCGAAATGAATACGTCTTCGTACCAATTTCCAGTAACAGAGAGTAGGTACGTTCTGCCTTCAGCCAGACCCACGAAGCGGGCTTTTCCATTTTTTGGGTAAATGCCCTTTACGAAGTCGCTCGTCTCAGCATCAAACAGGCCCACGAACAGAGTTCCGTCAGACGTATTCGAGTGAGTCTTCAGTGTGATATCTAGCGTCGCTGCTTCAGCCGCACCGGGAACAAGCGACACGACGCCGGCAGCAACGAACACTAGCGCGGCCCAGCGAAGTTTCATCTCCTAAGTATAGCGTACGCAAAAGCCCGACCGAGCGGCCGGGCTTTTGCGTACGTATCGAGATACGACTACTTTCTACTTGCAATGATGTCTTGAGCCACGTTAGCTGGTACCACTTCGTAGTGATCGAACTCCATGGTCATAGAACCACGTCCTTCGGTCATGGAACGGAGTGTCGTGGTGTAGCCGAACATTTCCGAAAGCGGGACCTTTGCGTGAACCGCTTTATTCATACCACGATCCTCCATGCCTTCGATTGCACCACGCTTTCCTGAGAGGTTACCCGTGATGTCACCCATGAACTGTTCAGGGACAACGACTTCGACCTTCATTATCGGCTCGAGGATAACGGGCTTTGCCTTCTGTGCTGCCTCCTGGAAGGCCTGACTCGCAGCGATCTTGAAGGCGATTTCTGAGGAGTCAACATCGTGGTATGAGCCGTCGTAGAGATCGACAGAAACGTCGACGACTGGGTAGCCGGCGAGAATACCGCGCGACAGTGACTCACGAATACCCTTTTCAACGGCCGGGATGTATTCCTGCGGAATGACCCCACCCTTGATGTTGTTGATAAACTCGAAGTGCTCTTCGCGCGTGATGTTCTTTGCGACCTTTGCCTCGGGGTCAACAGGCTCAAGGTGCTTCAGCTTGATCTTCACGTGACCGTACTGACCCTTACCACCCGTCTGCTTGATGTACTTATTCTCGACATCAGCAGTGCCCATGATCGTCTCGCGGTACGCCACCTGTGGCTTGCCGACGTTCGCGCCCACGTTGAATTCGCGCTGCATGCGATCGACAAGGATCTCAAGGTGGAGCTCACCCATACCGGCGATGATGGTCTCGGCGGTTTCTTCGTCACTACTAATCTTGAAGGTTGGGTCTTCGTCCGAGAGCTTCTTAAGAGCGATGCCCATCTTCTCCTGGTCGGCCTTCGTTTTCGGTTCGATGCGGAGTGATACGACCGGCTCAGGGAAGACGATCTGCTCAAGAATGATTGGACTAGCTTCGTCGCAGAGCGTGTGTGAGGTCTTCGTGTCCTTAAGGCCCACGAAGGCAGCGATCTCTCCAGTAAATACCTTCTCTACTTCTTCGCGCTTATCAGCCTGAAGGCGCACAATGCGGCCAACGCGTTCCTTGGAGCCAGTGTTCGCGTTGTAGATATAAGAACCTGCAGAAACGGTACCCGAGTACACGCGGAAGAACGTGAGTGCGCCGACGAACGGGTCGGTCTGGAGCTTAAAGGCGAGTGCCGTAAACGGTTCGTCGTCAGACGGCTTGCGCTCTATTTCTTCGTCATTCTTCGGATTGATTCCCTTAACCGGCGGGAGATCAAGCGGTGATGGCAGGTAGTCAACGACGGCGTCGAGTACGAGCTGCACGCCCTTGTTCTTGAGTGCGGAGCCTGTGTAGACGGGGAAGATCTCGTTTGCGATCACCGCCTTGCGGAGCGTGCTCTTTAGTTCCTCAAGAGACGGTTCTGTTCCCTCAAAGAAAGCGTTCAGCTGTGCCTCGTCGTGCTCGACGATGCGCTCAACGAATTCAGCGCGGTACTTCTCCATGTCTGCCTTATACTGCTCGGGCACTTCGCCTTCGATAACCTCTTCACCCATATTGCCCGTGAAGGTGTACGCCTTGCGTGCAAGAAGGTCGATCACGCCCTCGAAGTCTCCTTCGGCACCCATTGGGATCTGCGCGCGAACGGCCTTCTTCGACAGACGGTCGAGGATAGACTTGAACGAGTCCTCAAAAGAGGCTCCCGTGCGGTCGAGCTTATTGATGAAACAAACTCGCGGCACACCCGCCTCGTCGGCATAGCGCCAGTTGGTCTCTGACTGCGGCTCGACACCGGCAACGCCGTCAAAGACGACGATGGCACCGTCGAGTACGCGCATGGAGCGCTTCACCTCGGCAGTAAAGTCGATGTGCCCTGGAGTGTCGATGATGTTGAAGCGGTACTTTTTCGACGCATCTTTCTTATCCGGTTCCTGGGTCTTGGACCAGAAGCAGGTGATGGCGGCTGAGGTGATCGTAATGCCGCGCTCGCGTTCCTGTTCCATCCAGTCGGTGGTCGTCTCGCCCGTGTGCACCTCACCGATCTTGTGTTGGGAGCCCGTATAGAAGAGCACGCGTTCGGACGTGGTCGTTTTGCCGGCGTCGACGTGGGCGACGATACCGAAGTTGCGCACTTTCTCGAGTGGATAATCGCGATTCATGAGTTAGTCAAAGGTTAATTAAAAGAAAAAGCCCGCTCAAAGCGTTGGTTGTAGGATACTTTTCTTCATACTAAAAGGCAAGAATGGGGGCACGGTCGGGCTGCTCTGCGCCACGCGACCAAGTTTTCACCATATCGCCATTCAGGCATTTGGTATTCTGTATGCAACGTTATGCAGCTCGTACCTAAGGCAACCTACTTGGCAATGATCAGGAACTCTGTAGGTACGAAGATGTTCCGCTATAACTACGCTCTCGTAGATGGCATAGAGCAGAACCTCGTGCGAGACGGAGAGCTCTCCTGCGCCTTCTTTGTTTCATTCATGTTGCGCGGCTTCGGCCTTATAAAAGAGCTCCACCTCCGAACTGCTGGTACGGTGAGGGACTTGGAAGCGTCAGGCTGGAGAAAGACCGACATGCCGCATGAGGGTGATGTGGTGATATGGGAGGAAAAACAGCAGAAGAGCGGCGTGTACCTACACAGCGGATTTTATGTAAACGAACAAACCGCTATCAGTCATTGGGACCAACACTGCACACCAGTTGAGCACAGCCTTACGTTCGACGGCACACGTAAGGTAACGGGGTACTACACGCACGATTTTCTTGCGTAAAGAAGTAGCTACGCAGCACACCACGCATCTACCAATTTAGTGTAGATGCCGTCAAAGGAGCCGTTCGACATGATGAGGACGACGTCCCCCGTCTGGAGCGTTGGCGCTACTCCCGCAACAAGCTCGTCGCCTGTTTCATAAAGGCGTGCCTCGGTGCCGCGCGCGGTAACTTCACGAACCACCTTCTCGGCATCCATAAAGTCTTCTGCACTGTCGTTATGCCGCATCGGTGGAACCTTGAGGTGTAGCGCATCGGCCTCGTCAAAGGACTCAATGTAACCCTGTTCAAAAAGCTTTCTACGGCTTGTGTTAGAGCGCGGCTCAAAGAGTGCAATGATGCGCCGCTCTGGATACTTCATCCTTATTGCCTTTAATGTCTCGCGGACTGCGGTCGGGTGGTGGGCAAAGTCGTCAACGAATGTCACGCCCTTTTCTTCTGCGATGACTTCTTGGCGGCGCTTCATGCCAGTAAAGGAGCCAATTCCTTTCTTCAGCTCTTCGAACGACATGCCCTCCGAAAGCGCAACGGCACACACGGAAAGAACGTTATTCAAGTTGTGTTCTCCAAATAGCGGTGTCTCCACCTCCCCTATCTCCTTACCGTCGATGACGAGAGTAAAGCGCTGGCCCGGCGGTGACACTGTAATGTTCTTCGCGGTAATGTCGTTTCCTTCCTCAAGTCCGTACGTCTTTGCATTACCTTTCTTTGCAAGTGCTCGAGTCTCGGCACCGTCTCCCCAAACGAAAAACGTTTCGCCTTCGGGAATGAGCTCCGTAAGGAACACGAATGCCTGGCGGTAGTCGTCGAGGTCGTCGTAGATATCGATATGGTCGAACTCAAGTGAGGTGATGACGGCACTTGTCGGACGGTAGTGGAGGAACTTCGGTCGCTTATCAAAGTAGGCAGTGTCGTACTCGTCTCCCTCGATGACAAAGTGATCACCCTTTCCAACATGGAACCCTTTCCCGAAGCCCTGCGGTACTCCACCTATCAAATAGGAGGGCTCCTTCCCTGCAGACGTAAAGACATGCGCTAAAAGGCCTGAGGTAGTCGTCTTGCCGTGCGTACCCGCAACCACAAGCGAGCGCTTACCCTTGATGAAGAACTCGGCGACGGCTTCGGGCAAGGAAAGCGTCGGCAACCCCTGCTCGCGCGCATATATCGCCTCGACGTTATCCGGGCTGCTCGCGTTACCAATGATGATGATGTCGGCGTCCTTTAGGTGGTCGGGGTCATAGCCTTCAAAGAAAGTTATGCCGAGCTCAGTAATAAGGTCGCTCATCGGAGGGTAGCAACCGGTATCGGAGCCGGTCACCTCATACCCTGCTTCTCCCAAAAGACCAGCAAGCGAGCCCATGGCTGTACCGCACACACCCACG
>DASVVA010000015.1:0-13436 GCA_036386775.1 Minisyncoccota bacterium | reverse complement strand
ACGGATATGAGCGGCTTCGCCCAGGCAAATGCAAGCGCCTTTGCAAAGTTCACTCCGACCCAAAGCGCTGGTTCAAGACCAGGTCCAGTCGTCACGGCGACGGCGTCGATGTCCGGAACCTCGGACTCACGCAAGAATTCGATTAATGCGCGCGCAAGATCACCTTCGCGGGAAAGCAACTCACCAATGGCGGCTTCCAGCTCCGGCGAAAGAGCTTGTGCGTCCTCACGAAGAAGTTCTGCCTCCTCAAGGGTACTTGTAAGGATCGGCACAAGGTTCTTCGCGTGCTCGCGCTTGGCAAGCATCGGGAATACACCACCGTATTCTTGATGCACCTCGATTTGTGACAGTAATGTGTTGCCGAGCAGTTTGAAGGTGGTTCCGGACTCCGCTGGTGTCCCTTCTACAACCGCCACTGCAGTTTCATCGCACGAAGTTTCAATTGCCAGTATTTTCATCGTCTCTAATGAGTTCCCATGGGAACGGTCCTTCGCGTCGAACAAGAAAGCCTGCAGATCTGGGGTGGCCATTGCCGCCAAACTTCTGTGCGATTTCTGCGACGTTAACGCTTCCGTCGCCCCGAATGGAAACGCCATACCCTTCGGGATGTGCGGCGACCACAAGCGCAAAGGGCCCCTGTTTGCGTGCCAAGTCACTCCCGATGCGCGACTTAAGTGATTTAAATGGATGTGATACGCCGAAGAAGACCTCACGGCCTTCAAAGCGAACGAGTTTTGCCTTATTCACCGCCATGTCTGCAAGAAGTTCAAAATACTCAGCGTAAATTCGCGTGCGCTCAAGAAAGGCTTCACGGCTCTCTTGGTTCTCAAGTTTTGTTGCAATCTCGTCCCAGCTCTCAAACGTGAAAGGATGAACTTCAAGGTAGGTGTGCAGGGGAATGGTATCTGCGTTGGCGTGGCGGAACAGGTCTTGGTCCTCAAGAAGCGTTAAGAAGTATGGTTCTGGGATATCTGGGTGGAAATAGTTCCAGGCGAGTGTCGCGCCTGATCGGTTGTTATCAAAGACGTACTCAGGCATCGCTTCGACAATCTCCCGAACGCCATCGTGATGATCGAGCGCGACTACGGAGGCAGCGCGCGAAACGAGTTCGTCCATGACGTCTCGCGTGTACGTAAAGTCGATAATGTAAATGTTCGCGCCGTCGATACCTTGCGGCAACGGCTCTCCTCGGTGAAGTGGGATGTATTCGACCGAATCGCCGAACTTCTTCCAAGCGGCATAAGCGCCACCGAAGCCGTCGGGACAGCCGCCGTGGTAGAGAATTACAGTTTTAGGAGTATCCATAAGCACTCACTCTAATCTAAAGGAGGGAATGGGGGAAGTTTCCCTCCTTGCCTACGCGCGGCTCTGCGCAAGACGCCGCTCACGCATCGAAGAATATATGGAAGCGATCACGAAGAAGATGCCGATGAGTCCTATGACGACCTCGGGAATATGCACAAAAAGAGAAGCAAGCATTGATCCCGCAAGGCCGAGGATGGCCCAATGGGCGCCGTGTTCAATGTATACGAGACTCTCGAGCGTTCTCTGACGAACCAGGTAAACAGTGAGTGAGCGCACGAAGTATGCGCCGATACCAAGGCCCACAATGATAACTGGAAGGGCGCTTGTGATAGCGAAGGCGCCAATAACGCCATCGAGTGAGAAAGCTGCGTCGAGCACGTTTAGATACAGGAAGAGCATCAGTCCGCCTGTGGCTGTTGCAGTCTTCGCTTCAACTGTAAAGGAGTTGGCAATGCCCTCGATAATAATGAATGTGACAAGCCCCGTTATGCCAGCGGTAAGTATGGTTGCCGCATGGGCTGGAGAGAGCTGAGCAAGAATAACCAGAAGTACAAGCGCAAGCGCGATCTCTACGGCCTCAATGTGCCCCCAGCGGGAGATGTGGCGCTCAACTGCTCGAATCCAGTGCACATCCTTATTTACGTCGATGAAATATTTGAGTGCCACCATAAGGAGGAAGATGCCGCCGAAGGAGGAGATGGCATAGTGCGCGCCCTCAAGAAGGTGGCCGTATGCTTCAGGATCGAAGACAGCAAGCTCGGTAACCGCCCAAGGTGATAAGCCCACTGAGATGGCGACTATCAATATAGGAAGAACTACACGTGTGCCCACAACAGCAATCAAGATGCCCCAAGTGAGGAAGCGGCGCTGCCATGTCTCGTCCATGCGCATAAGTACGCGCGCGTTCACGACGGCGTTATCAAAAGACAAGGTTACTTCAAGAATAACGAGCAGGAGCGCGGTGACGAAGGCGGCAGCACCCAGATAGCCAAAGACGCCGCCCAAGAGGAGTACCGACACTAGGGTCGGTAGGATGAAAATACGATATGCCGGATTCATTGTGCGCGGTGAGGGATTCGAACCCCCGACATCGTCAACGTCAATGACGCGCTCTACCAACTGAGCTAACCGCGCAGGTCTTCGCAAGCATAGCCCATCCAGCCCTCCTTTTCAACGGTCGTTCACGCCGGCTTCAGTGCTCATCGTTACCATGGTGCGCATGTCAGATCCGCAGCAATATCCGCACACGGAGGCGAAGCTCCGTCAGCAAAAAAAGCGAGAAGGACCAGACGGGAAGCCCGGTAAGGCCGGGAAGGTGCAAGGAAAGGGCAAGGCCGGAACGTCGCATCGGGCAACGGGCGGAAAGCGCGCACGTTAGCGCTGTCTGCGCTTCATTTAAGGTACAGGCGCTTTTTCGTATGGTTGTGCATTACCAGTCACTTATGAGGTAACAGAGAGTACACGTTAATTATGTCTGCAAAAACTTATTCAGTGGCACTCGCCGTCATATTGGTCTTGGCGATGTTTGCGCTTGTCTCGTCGGCGTTCGCTGCGACTACTTATTTAGGTGGTGCCTCCACCAATAATGGTGAGCTGACACTTACATCACAAACTGGAGACACCAATGCTGACAATGACTATGGTGTTGCGGTGTTCGAAGTAGCCACTAGTACGACCTTCGCCGACCTCAACTCGCTTTCCGTTGACTATAACGTGACGGACGATAGTTGTATGGGCGGTTCGCCGCGCTTCCAGATCCGTGTTGATACGGGTAGTGGTATCAAGAATATCTTCTCGTATTTGGGTGCTACACCTAATTACACCGGCTGCCCGCTTAATACCTGGGTAGATTCGGGTGATCTCCTCTCCTCGGGCCGTACGCTCGACACCTCCCAGCTCCCTGGCGGCACCTTCTATGATTCGTATGAGCATGCGCTTAGCGCCTATGGCTCGTACCCAGTCGTAAGTGTGCAGCTTGTAGTGGACGCCGGATGGGCTTCGGGCGACGCAGAGCAGACTGTCATCTTCGACAATGTGGAGATTGATGGAACGACGCATGACTTTACGCCATCGCCCCCTCCTCCCGCAGAGCCTACCAACAAAGACCAGTGTAAGAACGGCGGCTGGAAGACCTTTACCAACCCATCGTTCAAGAACCAGGGTCAGTGTGTAAGTCACGCACAGCACGAGCGAAACGCTAATCGCTAATGCTTAGGGCTGAGCTTGAAAAGCGCCTCCGATCGGAGGCGCTTTTCATATTATTTTAAGCCGGCAGGTCGTATCGTGATTTTGCGGAAAAGCGGCAGACTTTTCCGTGAGGGAATTTGTGCAGGGCAGACAGCTGACGCTCCAGTTTGGAGTCGTCGCACTCCTAATATCCATTATCAGCCTAGGTACTTACTCCATGGCTAACATTACGAAGACAGAACAAGCAGAGCCTCGCGGGATCCAGGCATACGGGTCCGCACCTTCACCTCTCTCTTTGCTCGACCGATTCTTCGATGACGGGTTCTTTGAGCCTTTCAGCATGTTGGCCCCGAGTGCTTCGCCAGGACGAAGTCTCGGCAGTACGCGTGGCGTCTTCCCGAAAGTGGACGTGGCAGAGACCGAAAATGAAATACGGGTCACGGCGAACGTTCCCGGTGTAGATCCTGACAGGATCGACATCGAGGTAGGGGAGGACTACCTATCCCTTAAGGGAGCCATCGAGAAGGAGGACGAGCACAAGGATGCATCGGGAAAGATCTATAGGTACGAGCGAGAGAGCGGAGAATTCAGACGTGAGTTCTCACTTCCGGCGCGTGTGAACAAGGGCGGTATCAGGGCTACAGCCCGAAACGGCGTCCTAACCATCACGCTGCCGAAGTCCGAGGAGGAGCGTCGAACGAAGGTGAGAGTTGAGACTGTGTAGCGAAAAGCGCCCCGGTTGGGGCGCTTTTCGGTTCGGCTACACCGATGACCGAAGCGGGAGAGTCAGTGTACAGGTTATTTTCGGACACGCTCTGGAAAGTGAAAGAAAGACGTCATAAAAGTGCCATTAAGGTTAGAAACATGAAAATAAAAAGGGCCCCGACCGAAGCCGGAGCGCTCACGCAGTGTTTGCGGCTCTTAGTCGAGCCGGTAGGTGATGGTTCCGCTCCGGCTTGCGCCCGGCTCGAGAACGATAAGGCCAGCCGCCTCAGGGTCGGGCGCATTGAAGGCGTCCGTGCTGCAGGTCTGGGGCTCGATCTCGACCGTTTCCGAATCGCGCGTGTGGATGACCACGAACCGGAAGTCCGGCGTGGATTCTATCGTAACGCGCAGCCCCTCGTCCGGATGCTCGATACACGGGAAGCCCGTAAGGTCCGTGTATACATGATCGAGCTTGAGCTCGGTGAGGAGCCGGGACTCGTTCAGGTCCACTTCCGGCTTCCCGGCGACCTCAGTCGTCTCCCAGGTTGGGAGCAGCTCGGCGTCCATCTCGAGCACCTTCCTGGCGGGCAGGGTGACGCGGGTATTCGTCGACAACCGCTTGAACGAAGGGTGGAGTGCGTAGCCGTACGGCATGCGCAGGGCGCTCAGGTTCGTCGCCATGTACTCGACGGACAGGCCGGCGGGCGTAACGACGTACCGGTGCTTGAGCAGGTTTTCAAACGGATATCGTTCGAATTCTGCCTGGCTCGAATCCCAATGGACGCGTGTCACCACGCTTACTTCGTCCCCAGTAACGACCGGCTCGTCGAACTCCCATGCGAGCGCGCGGACGAGCCCGTGGACGAGGACTGCGTTCCCGCGCGGAGGAACGAGTCCGACGAAGGAGCTCGTGGTGCCGCCGAACGTGAACATAGACTCGCGGACCCGATTGGGAATCGGATAGATGCAGAAGTTGCCGGTGAAGTCTCCCGCGGCGAGGGGACGATCCGGATGCACGTGAATCAGCTGCGTGCCGCGAACCTTCAGGCTGAAGAGGTTGCTACCGACATCCGGAGCGATGCGAGCCTCGACGTCGCCCGCAGAGAGGACGATCACTGGACCGTACTCAGGATGCTGCTCGATCCTTGCGTGGGTCATGGTCATATCTCCCTAGTCTATAGCGTGATTGCGATATTCGGTTCAGGATAGGTGAACAGTGAATCTGCCGTGATTAAATCATGGCTCCTATATAAATCAAATTGTGACCCCACGGGGAATCGAACCCCGATTTCCTGCGTGAAAGGCGGGCGTCCTAACCGTTAGACGATGGGGCCTTTTTACAAAGACGCCCAGAGACGCCTTTGTCACACCTCGATATCCTACATTTTTAGCGGCAAAAATGCTAGGATGTTCAAGTTTTGGAGGGGTGCGTGAGTGGTTGAAACGACCGGTTTCGAAAACCGGCATACCGAAAGGTATCGGGAGTTCGAATCTCCCCCCCTCCGCAAATGGGCCGACCTTTATAGCTTGGATCTATCTCTATGGGAGCTGGGCTTGTATCATCGGGACATGCCGCCACATCTCCAAGCACTGGTACTCGGCGTCGACCTTGTAGTTATTGCAATCACGATTTACATCATCCGTGAGATGCTGGTGCTTGGCTCCATACCCCCATTCATACGTACCAGGTGGACCGTTACTGAAGAAATTGCTGATACTATTGGACCACTTCCACCAGGAAGCGTTGTTTTTGATCCAGGATGTGGCGACGGGCGAGTACTTCGCGCGCTTGCGAAACGCAATCCTGGTGCGCGCTTCGTCGGTATTGAACTGAGGTGGTACCCGTATTTTCTCGGGCTCCTTAGATGCAAGCAAGCCGGCCTTACTAATATTGAGCTTCGAAGAGGGAACATGTATGCGGAAAGCTTCGCACACGCAACGCACCTCTATACGTATCTCTACTCAGAGGCCATGAATCAATTGCTTCCAAAGCTCGAAAGAGAAGTACAACCCGGAACGATACTTGTCTCCCTCGATTTTCCGTTCAGCGACAAGGAAGTGGAGAGTGATACGCAACTTGCAAGCGCAGAGCCGAGTAAGCTCGGTAAGAAACTTTATGTCTACCGCTTTTAACTGGAACGTTACACCCAAAGAAGCTATAGAGTTGCAGAAGCAGCTTAAAAACGAAGTACGCCTTGTGACGCTCGCGAGGGAGCCCAAACTTATCGGCGGCGCCGACGTGTCGATGAACCGGTTTGCAAAAGAAGGGTTTGCAGGTTTTGTCACGCTTTCGTATCCAGATCTGACACTGCGCGACCACGCAGTAGTTAAAGCAGCCATCCCGTTCCCGTACGTGCCCGGGTTGCTTTCATTTCGCGAAATACCGATGCTTCTCGCTGCGTGGGACGAGCTCAAAGTGAAGCCTGATGTGCTTATTGTTGACGGTATTGGTATCGCACATCCACGCCGGCTTGGAATTGCAAGTCACCTTGGTCTTGTTCTTGGCGTTCCAACGATAGGCTGCGCAAAGTCGGTGCTTACAGGAGTGTACGAAGAGCCGGGTGACGAGCCGGGTACAACCACCCCTCTTATGGATCCGAAAACTAAAGAGACAATAGGCATGGCACTTCGCACGAAGCAGAAAGTAAAGCCAGTGTTCATTTCCCCGGGGCACCTAATAACCCTTACTGAGGCTGTCGAGTTGGTAAAGAGTTGTGTTCTCAGACATCGGCTCCCCGAGCCCACACGATTTGCCCATAATACTGTGAACGAGTATCGCAGACGTGACCTCGGCATATACTAAAGACACGCATGAAGGTCTTCTATTCTGAACTCGTCGCCAACCCCTCTTACTATTCCTTTGGCTACTCGATATACGGACTTCTAGAGGAAGGGGATTCGCTCTCAAGTGTGTACAGCCAAGGATTCCTGCCTTTTGTTGGAGCGCGTGAGCAGCCCAGCCAAACCTTTTATCAAGCGCGTGGCGTTCGGGTACTTGCTCAGGAATTTCAGGAAGCACACTATCATCGCTATGCGCTTAAAAAGGCCGAACCGCACACTATAGGAGTAATAGTTACTGTATACGCGCGTGCGAATTACCCGGACCCTGAAGCGCTGGTACGTTTTTTTGCTGATTATTTCCGTTTTCGCTTCGGTAAAGGCTCTGTGCCAAAGGAGCGTCTTATTGCGCTGCTTGCATCGCCGCTCCTAACGCACGTTGTGGAGTATAGACTTCGCGAAAATATTGTTGGTATTGTACTTGAAACACGTGGAGAGGACTTCCGCCATGTTTGGTACTACGCGTATCCAAAAGCACTCGAGAAACACTGCATGGGGCTCTACCTCTGTATCGATTTTGTAAAACGTGCATCCGCCGCAGGAAAACGCTACGCATACTTCGGTGCTACGTACGGACTTTGGATGAAATACAAAACGCACTTCGAACCACTTGAATACTGGAACGGAGCGGAATGGAGGAGAGATCCCAAAGGGAAGGAGCTAAAGCAGCTTATGAAAGGTGACTTGTTGCGGCAGGTGGCATTTGTCGACGCTTGGCGTGAGGAACGCAAGTCGTTTCTTTCTTCCCCATATCCCTTTACGAGTATACGTAGTGAGCTACGATTTCTTGCACTTGTAAGCCACGCCACGCCACGGGTGATGTTTGTTTGCGTGGTCGGTATAGCGCTCCTTTGTCTATTTATTGGACTGACTACGCTTCGTTAAACCAAAGGTCCCATACGGCACCCGCAACATTCCGTGGTGTACCGTACGTCGGATCGTGATGAATGTCGATGAAGGGAAGTGAGTTGCCCTCGATAAAGGTAAATGGCTCAGTGGGGTTGGCGAGATCGCGCGAAATGATATCAAAGCCGATGACTGCAAGGCCACACAGACGAGCGGCGCGTTCGATTTCGTGGCAGACGGTTTCAGGCAGACGGTCAGTGATGTCTTCGTTATAACCACCATTAGCACGCTCGGAGTGTTCGGCAAGAATAAGACTAAGTCCTGCCGACGGTACGTCTTTTGAAGTAAAGCCTTGTCTGGTAAGTGCGTCTTTGTATGGTCCGTTACGTTTAACCGGAGCAACACCTTCGAGAAGGTTTTGGTTGTACTGATACAGAAGCTCGTCACAGGTACTGCTGCCGTCTGCAACGACATGAGGTTTTACGAAATGGATAGCGCCTATGACGCGGCCGCCAACGCATGTGACGCGATAGGTGTCGCCTGGAATACAGGCCTCGATCATGACAAAGGCGCAGAGCTCCCGGGCTCGTTTGTAAGCGGCAATAAAGTCAGTTTCTGTAACAACGTTTACACTCGTGTGGCGCGCGCGCGAGCCGCTTCTGGGCTTTACGATAACAGGCCCATTAATCTGGCGGAAAACGCGCAGAGCGCCGCTGAGTGTGCATACGGAGGCGCCGTAGGCGATAGGCAGCCCCGCGCGCACAAAGTGCTTCTTGAACGCGCGCTTATCGTCGACCCAAGCAGCAGGCTTTCGATCAAGTCGAGGAGGAATAGGAATGCTTTGGAAGTAGTGCCAGCGTGCACGACGCCCTGGTTGCTCTGGTAACCAGGCACGGCATTCGTCGACGTGCTTGCCAAGTACGGTTACCTGCTCGATAGGAATATCTCGACTCACTGCCTCTTTCCAGATGACCTTTGTGCGCTTACTTGCAGAGGGGCTCAGTTCTTTTGAGGGGTGTAAAATGCCAGAGTAAAGCGCGAGCTTCCCGCAAATCCGACCCAAAACTCGTATGGGCCAAGGGTTACTGTTCGGAACTAATCTCTCAAGGAGAATGTCGAGTGTGCTCGTGATGTATTGCACCCAGTGGCTTACGGGAGCATCACCGCAGTACGCACAAGCATTCTTTAGCCGCATCTGTCATTTGTAGCACGATATGGCGTTCACGCTTTTTACAGGCATTTTTGCCGTATACTTACCGGGTCGAATGACTAACTTAATCTACTTTCCGCACGGAAAGAACTAAAACTATGACTGACACAGGACCAAACTTCATGGAAGGGGATTCGGGTAATGACAGTTCTGATGCACCGACGATCAACCCAGCTGTCGGAGCTTCAGACTTTACTCCAGGTGAGGAGGTTACCCAAGAGGGTGAAGAGGCGGCCGAAACAGGCGCCGCAGACTCCACCAATACGGGGCACAGCCTCTAGTGCACTAACAAAAAGGCCCGCTTGCGGGCCTTTTTGTTAGTGCGTTTTGAGCCAGAGATAAATGTCTTCTAGTGCTTTGACGGCGTCGCCAGCCGCGATGTTGTTTTGGTGGTAAAGCTCGTCGGTTACATCTCCGGCCGCCCAAATGCCTTCTAGGGTTACCGCTTCTGCTTCTGGGGCGTATACCTTCTGATCGCGAGGATTGGTCACAATGTGCCCCACCGGATCGAGCGCCACAAGTTCCTTTACAAAGCCCGTATTCGGGATAACACCGATTTCGACGAAGACACCTGCTACAGGAAGGGTAGTCTCCTCTCCAGTGAGTCGGTTGCGTACGGTGAGGCCGGTAACGAACTTTTCGCCATCGACGCGCACGGGCTCGGTATCGGTAAGAACGCGCATGTTGGGGTGAGCGAGCGCACGAGAGACTGTTACGGGGTCTGCTTTGAAGTCGTCGCGGCGATGAATAAGCGTCACGGAGGAACAGTATGCGAGCAGCTGAAGTGCAGACTCAAATCCGGCATTGCCGCCGCCCACGACCGCTACATCCATGCCGCTGAATACGGGGCCGTCGCAAGAAGCGCAGTACGTAACACCCTTGTGCTCGAAGGCGTCGGCGCCGGGCACCTCAAGGCGCTTGCGTGCTGCTCCCGAGGCGATTAGTACGGCCTTTGCGGTTACTGTCGCACCGTCTGTGGTCGTTGCTGTAAAGCCCTGTTCGCCCCCTGTAAGCGCTTCCACACGCACTCCCTCCATAACAGTGACAACGTCGCTCTTGAGGGCTTCCACATGGGCTTTAAAGGACTTAGCAAGATCGGCACCAGAAATGTTGATAGTACCGACCCAGTTTTCTATGCCTTCTGAAACAGAACTCTGACCTCCGAACTCTTCGGTAATAAGGACCGTCCTAAGTTGCTTGCGCGCGGCATATACGGCTCCGGCGACGCCCGCTGGACCGCCGCCAATGATGATGAGGTCATTCATCGGGGAAGTATACCAAAAGCCTTGAGGCCGAGCTGGGGACTTCGTGACGGGTGCTTACAGAACCGTCGTCACAAAAAACCGCCGGACTTTCCGGCGGTTTTTTGTGACATCTACTTTTTGTGTCTGCGTAGGAAAGAAGGGATGGCTCCCCATGCCTCGTCGTCCTCGTCGGCTTGAGGCGGCGCAACTGGGCGGGGAGCTTCCTTGCGAGGAGCTGCGGTTACGATAGGCTCTTCGCGTTCGCGGCGGGGCGACGCAGGAGTTTCGTCTTCGACAGGCTGGGCGATTACAGCCGTGTCATCGCGCTTGATGTCGTTGTAAATGCGGCCGCGTGTTTCCTCCTGCTCACGGGGCGGCATGGAGAAGAGCGAGCGTTCGAAGCCTCCTGCGCCACCGCCCTCCGTCCCAGCGTCAGGGAAACCGGTGGCAATAACGATGATGCGGATCTGGCCCTTCTTCATCTTTTCGTCGCGCATGATGCCGAAGATAACCTTGGCCTGCTTGTCGATGGACTCACCGATGACCTTGGCTGCCTCCTGAACTTCAAGGATCCCGAGATCCTCCGAGCCCGCAACCACAAAGAGGATGCCGCGTGCACCTGCGATAGATACATCGAGAAGTGGGGAGTTGACGGCCTGTGCGGCAGCTTCGCGCGCACGGTTATCGCCGTCTGCAGTACCGATACCCATGAGTGCAGGACCTGCGCCCTCCATGATGGCCTTGATGTCGTTGAAGTCTGTGTTGATCTCACCGGGAGTCGTGATGATGTCGGAGACACCTTCAACTGCCTGGCGGAGCACTTCATCGGCGAGCGCGAAAGCAGACTTGGCGCTTGCTGAAGCGTCAACGATTGCAAGGAGCTTATCGTTCGGAATGACGAGGTAAGCGTCGACTTCTTTTTTGAGTTCGGACAGACCCTGCTCGGCGATGTCTGAGCGAAGCGCTCCTTCAAAGGAGAAGGGCTTAGTAACGACGCCAATGGTAAGTGCACCGATCTCCTTAGCGATCTTTGCGACTACCGGCGCTGCGCCAGTGCCAGTTCCGCCACCCATACCGCAAGTTATGAAGACCATGTCCGATCCTTGAAGAGCTTCCTGGATCTCCTGACGAGTCTCATCGGCTGCCCGGCGACCAAGTTCAGGATTCATTCCTGCGCCAAGGCCGCGAGTGAGATTCTTGCCAATGTGAATCTTGCGCTTGGCGAGCGAGCGATGAAGGTCCTGCGCATCAGTGTTGACGGCGATGAACTCAACGCCCTTCACTTTCGAATTGATCATGTGGTTCACGGCATTGAGACCGGAGCCACCGCAGCCCACCACCCGGATACGGGCGAAAGTTTCTACTTCAGGAGTAACGCGCTTGGACATAAGACTAGGTAATAAAGGATATGTGAATGAGTGGAATCATGCTACCACGCGTTCCAGATATGCAAACGTTGACGGATAGACTAGTTGTGTTTAAGAAGAAAGCCCTCTGAAGCCTCCTGGCGGGAGGATTCCTGCCTATGGCATGAACTGGCGGAAGAAGTCCTGCACGCTTTTCCACGCTTCGCCAAATGTAGCTTTCTTTGGCGCCTCAACGTCGCCCGTCATTCCCCAAAGCGCAAGGCCGTAGGCAACAGCCCAGGTAGCGTCCCGGATCTTTGCGTCCGATGTAAGCCTGATGTCCGCGATACGTGAAGGCAGATTGAGTGTGCCCTTAGCAATGTCACTTACGGACCCTGAACCCGCACCACCTCCTGTGATGATAATGCCGGCAGGAAGAGATCGCTGACGACCTAACGCCTTCAAGTGCTTGTCGATAAGATCGAACATAGTCCGGAAGCGCGTCGTAATAATCTCTTCAATTTTTTTGCGTGAGTACATGGCGCCTGAAAGTCGACCGACCTTGATACGTTCCGCGTCCTCAAGCGAGATGCGGAACCCGAGAGCCAGGTCGTCGGTGATATTCGTTGAACCGACAGGGAAAACCTTTACGGAAATGGGGAAGCCTTCGTCGTAGATGACGATCGAGACGGTTTCAGCACCTATATTTGCCAGAACACAGCCCTTCATTTTCTGATCCTTTGTCAGGGTGACGTAGGATCCGGCGAGGGGTGAGGCCATGCGGTCAATGACCTCAATGTCAGCGGCTTCAACGGCGCTGGTAAGCATATCGGCGTGTTGTGCCAGACACGTAACGAACAAGTACTCGCCTTCGAGTTTAGTGCCCTTCATGCCAAGTGGCTCACCGAGCGTCTTTACGCCGTCGACTCGGAATTCAAGCGGAATTTCGTGGAGAATTTTCCGATTCAAGAATCCGGGAGCAGCAGTGCGACGGGCGGCTTCGCGAACCTTCTCAAGGTCAAGGTCGGTAATTTCTGCGTCAGCTCGCGAAATGATTGTCTCACCCACGCCACGCACTTCGTCTAAGGATACGCCGCCAATAGCGAGGAAGGCGGCCCGAATGGGCACATGCGCCGCTGCCTCGGCCTGGCGCTTTGCAGCAACCACGCTTGCTGTCGCGTCGGCAAGATCTACGACGTAGCCATGACGAAGCCCCGCAGTCTCGGCTAGACCAGTGCCTATAATCCGAATCGCAGGACCTTCAGGGGTATCAAGTTCCTCTACGACGACGACCTTCGTTTGGTGAGTTCCGATATCGATTCCGGTTGCTATGCGTCGTGCCATTAGAATTGGAAGGTAATTTGATCATGCGGGCCGTTAGCTCCCGCTCCTTATCCTCCATTGTAGCGCCATGACGAAGGCCCTTCAAATGAAGGAGTCCGTGGATAAACAAATAGAGGAGGTGTTCGCGCTCTGTGTGGCCGAACTCCTGTGCTTCGCGCTTCGAGACAGCGGGACAGAGGATGACTTCGCCGCTCTTGTTTCCAACCGCATACGACAGGACATTTGGCACATAGTCCTTGCCCCGAAGCGCAACATTCAGTGACTGCGCTCGCGTCTCGCCAGCAAGCACAAGCGAAATATTCCATGTTGGCAGCAGCTCCTTCACCGCATCGGCAAAGGGAAGGCGTGGCAGCGGAGAGCGAGTGAAGTTGCGAATATCGAGTCCGGTCATGTTCGTATGCTAGCACCAGC
>DASVVA010000014.1:0-5998 GCA_036386775.1 Minisyncoccota bacterium | reverse complement strand
CTCACTATCGGCAATAATCACATGACGAGATAAGGCCTCGACTATTAGCGCGGGTACGCAAAAGCCGACCAGCATCACGCCAATTAAGATTAAGTACCAAGGGGAACCCTGCAGCCCGAGCTTTATGAGCACCACGCCCATTCCGATAAAAATCAAAAATAGAAGGGCCAGGAAAATCTCCTTATGCAGAGGGGTGCGGAGCTCAATTCGTTCCATACGAATAAGCATAGCGCACAAGGTGGCCGTTGTGGCCCCTTAGCCCAACCAAAAAGCCGCCCTGCGGGCGGCTTTTTGGTTGGCGAATATGAATGATCTAGAAATCCATTCCACCCATACCATCCCCTCCCGGAGCTGCGGGTTTTGGCTCAGGAATGTCAGCTATTGCCACCTCAGTGGTAAGGAGGATGGCTGCTGCAGAAACGGCGTTTTCAACCGCACCGCGCGTCACTTTCACCGGATCAATAATGCCGGCCTTGGCCATATCCGGCACGACTTCGTCCTTAAGTGCGTCGTATCCGGCAAAACCTTTGCCGTCGGCGATTTCGTGCACTATGACGGAGACATCGTCCTTGCCACAGTTAAGCGCAATTTGGCGTAGCGGCTGCTCGAGCGCGCGCACTACGATGTCGTAGCCTGCCTTTTGGTCAGAGGTCATGTTCTTGCCGCCCTTGCCAGCAATGGCGCGCGCGACTTTCGCAAGCGCAGTACCACCGCCAGGAACAATACCCTCTTCAATCGACGCCTTGGTCGCCTTAACGGCGTCGTCGATCTTGTCCTTGAGATACTTCATCTCGGTCTCGGTAGCGGCTCCGACACGGATGACTGCAACACCGCCCGTGAGCTTAGCGATGCGCTCCTCAAGCTTTTCCTTGTCGAACTTGGAGGTCGTGTTCTCAGCGAGTGTTGTGAGCTGCTTCACGCGCGCCTCGATGTCAGCCTTCTTGCCTTTGCCGCCTACGAAGACGGTGGAATCCTTGGTGGCAACGACGCGGCTTGCGCGACCGAGCATGGCGACGGTGGCGTCTTCAAACGTTGTGCCTGTATCGCTTGAGATTACCTGGCCTCCTACAATTGCTGCCATGTCAGCCAGCATTTCCTTTTTCTTGTCGCCGTAACCCGGTGCCTTGATAGCGAGCACGTTAAAGGTTCCGCGAAGCTTATTAACGACAAATGTCGTAAGCGCCTCCCCCTCGACATCGTCAGCGACGATGACAAGCTCCTTCTTCCCTGCCTGAGCAACTTTCTCAAGGAGCGGGAGGATCTCCTGAACACCACCTATCTTTTTATCCGTCAGAAGAATGGCAGCGTCCTTCATCTCGGCCTCCATGCGCTCAGGGTTGGTCACGAAGTACGGCGAGATGTATCCCTTATCAATCTGGAGACCTTCAACAACCTCGTAGGACAGGTCCATGCCCTGTGACTCTTCAACGGTAACGACGCCGTTCTTGCCTACCTTCTCCACCGTCTCAGCGATAATCGTGCCGAGTTCCTCGCTTTCTGCAGAAATGGAAGCGACCTGTCGTACATCGTTCTTGCCGGCAACCGGCTTTGCCATTCCGCTGAGCTCTTCAACGGCTGCGTCACGCGCCATTTCCATACCGGCGCGGATACCCATGGCATTTCCTCCCTTCACGATCTTGTCGAGACCCTCATCAACGAGCGACTCGAGGAGCACGATCGTAGTGGTCGTGCCGTCGCCCACGCCGTCGTTGGTCTTGCCAGCGACCTCTTTCACAATCTCGGCGCCCATGTTCTCAAACTTGTCCTTAAGGGTAATCTCCTTGGCGATAGAAACGCCGTCGTTCGTGATTCGAGGACCCCCGTAGCTCTTCTCCAGCACGACGTTACGGCCGCGCGGACCAAGCGTGACCTTTACCGCGCTTGCTGACTTCTTTATGCCGTCGTGAATTTTGCGGCGTGCTTCCTCACCGAACAGTATCTGCTTTGCCATAAATAATAGTAGGAGCTTAGTCGTTAATAATCGCGAGAACGCTCGACTCGGATAGAATGTAGTACTCCTTGCCGTCGATCTTCACCTCGTCATACCCGTATTTCGAAAAGATGACCGTATCGCCAACCTTGACGGTCATGGGCACGCGTTCGTTGTCGTCGCCGATCCTGCCTAAACCCACCGCGACGACCGTGCCGCGTTCGGGCTTCTCCTTGGCCGAATCCGGAATGATGATGCCTGACGCGGACTTTTCCTCGCGGGAAACTGGTTCAATGACGAGCCGGTCTCCAAGCGGAGAAAGGGAAAGCTTTTTTGCCATGTGAAATGGTGATTACACGCCCAGGAGAGACGGGGGCAGAAACGCCCCGGTTCTCCGAGCGTACTATTAAATGATTGCCCACCGGCAGCATAGTGCCGAGTCGCTCGTAGTATATGAGTGCCAATGTTAGTCGTCAAACCATACTGCCCTCCTTGCCTCTAGAGTGCGCATTATGGTATTCTCCTTTTCACAGATGGAGTCACTCATGGCATTCCTGCCCTACGCTGAAATAGTCCTCTCCCTTCTCCTTATTACCGGTATCGTGCTTCAGCAGCGCGGTGCGGGCATCGGAGGAGCCTTCGGGAGCGATAACTTCTCCTCGACGTTCTACAAGCGTCGTGGTTCGGAGAAATTCCTTTTCAACGCAACGATCGTCGTCGCGATCCTTTTCGTATTGACGGCGATCACCAACTTCCTTTTGTTCTAAGGAAGACGGGCCTGTGCCTGGCCCCATCTGTGCATTCCGCATGGGTCCCTTACGCAACAACCTGAGGCATACGCCCCGCAACCTGACTGCGCTGATTCGCAGCACGAATAATCCTGTAACGGCGCTTTCGGCGTACGTGGGAAACCTTTCGCCTGGTGACCGCTTCATTGCCGGGATCCTGGGTCTCGTCGTGGGTGTTACCGTCGTCATTGGGCTGGTGGCGCTTGAGCGCAGTTTCTTGATCGAGATGCCTGCCACCGGCGGCAGCCTTTCAGAGGGAGTCGTGGGCGCCCCGCGCTTTGTGAATCCACTGCTTGCGCTTTCAGATACGGACCGGGACATTACGTCGCTGACTCACGCCGGCCTAATGGGTTACGACGAGGGCGGCAATCTCGTACCGGTACTGGCCGAGAGCTTTACTCTCTCGGAAGACCAGCGCACGTATACCTTCGTTCTTCGTGCGGATGCGACCTTCCACGACGGCAATCCCATCACAAGCGAGGACGTGGTCTATACAATCGCCAAGGCCAAAGACCCGGCGATTAAGAGTCCCGTGCTTTCAAACTGGGCCAACATCGACGTCCGGGCGATTGACGCACGCACGGTAGAGTTCGCACTTCCCCGGCCGTACGCCCCCTTCCTCGAAGAGGCCACGCTCGGCATTCTGCCGGCACATATCTGGCGTGACATCGGCAGCGAGGAGTTCCCCTTCTCACCGCTAGTAAGCGCGCCAGTGGGGTCTGGGCCATTCAAGGTGGCCAGGGTGGCGCGTGACGATGCGGGGCGCATTGTGCGATACGAGCTCGAGGCCTTCCAAGGATACGCGCTCGGGCGTCCCTACCTCGACCGCATCCGCTTCTTTGTATTTGCAGACTACGCTGCACTTCAGGCAGCTGTCGACAAGGGCCAGGTGGAAAGCGCATACGGTATCCCAAGCGACGAAGCGCTCCGTGTCCCCTACTCCCGGGTCTTCGGTGTCTTCTTTAATCCATCGACCGAGCCTCTGTTCTCTGATATTGCGGTGCGCAAGGCTCTGTCATTCGCCATAGACCGTGAGGCCTTGGTGCGTGATGTACTCGGCGGATACGCAACGCCTGCGATAGGGCCGGTTCCTGCAGGCGTGGAGGTTCCCTCACTGTTTCTTCCGGATCCTGCGACCAGAGTTCAGGAAGCGCGGCAGCTTCTTACAGACGCAGGCTGGACGTGGAGTGAGGAACTACTGGCATGGGAAAAGGAAGGACGTACACTTGCGGTCACTCTTGAGACTGCGAACGTCGCTGAACTCAAGTCACTCGCAGGCAAAATTCAGCTTGATTGGGCAGCGCTGGGCGTACCAACGACAATTGAGCTGCACCAGCCTGCTGACCTTGCCGAAGGCACAATCCGCACGCGAGCTTACGGTGCGCTTCTCTTTGGCGAAGTCGTCGGCAGCTATCCGGACCTCTACGCCTTCTGGTATTCAGGAGAGCGAGCTGACCCGGGGTTAAACATCGCCGACTACGCCTCTTCTGAAGTGGACGAGCTCCTTGAGCAGGCGCGCACAGAGCCCGACCGAATCGTCGCGCTCGGCTATCTTGCAGAAGCAAATGCCCGCATCGCAGAAGACTACCCAGCTGCCTTTACCCATACGCCCGACTTCCTGTATGTCGTGCCGAGGGGCTTGAAGGGCGTCAACCTTTTGCACATCGCTGAGCCAAGCGATCGCTTTCACACGGTTCGCTATTGGTACCGGCATACTGAGCTCGTTTGGCCTTCGTTCGTGAATTAGCACTGTTTCGTGGTGAGTTCATCAGTCCTCCTTCTACGCTTGCGTACACTCGGGTGACCTGACCACGGTACGGTATGTACCTAAACTACTAAGTAAATTGAGTAACCACTGATTACTATGACTCCAGCACCAGCACCAGCGCCCGCACCCCAGCGACGCGACGCTTCTCGACCCACCCCTGCCGCCCAAGGAGCAGCCGGCGCGTCTGCGCCTGGTCGCCCTCCTCGCCGTTCTCGTGGCGGTGGCGGTGGCGGACGAGGCCCGGGGGGACCAGGAGGCCCTGGTGGCCAAGGCGGCGGGCGACGAAATGGCGGGCGCGGCGGTCGCGGTCCACGTGACCAGCGCCGCATGATGCGCCGTCCGTCGCCCACTTCGAATAAACCCCGGGGTGCCGACTACTTCCCTGCGCCCGCCCCTGACAACGTAGTACGCGTTATACCTTTAGGTGGCGTTGAAGAGGTGGGTCGCAACATGATCGCCCTTGAGACACGAGGAGACATCTTCGTCTTTGACGCGGGCTTTCAGTTCGTTTCCGAGGACGAGTCCCCGGGCGTCGACTACCTCCTCCCCAACACCAAATACCTCGAGCACAACAAAGATCGCGTACGCGCAGTATTCATTACGCACGGTCACCTCGACCACATCGGAGGAATACCATTTGTGATGAATCGTTTCGGTAACCCTCCCATCTATACGATGAACCTTTCGGCGGTGATGATCGCTAAACGCCAGGAGGAGTATCCAGATATTCCGAAGCCAAACCTTATTGTCGTCGAAGGACACTCAACACAAACCATCGGCTCAACCAAAGTCCGGTTCTTCCCCGTGACTCACTCGATCCCCGATTCCATGGGAATCATCGTAGAGACGCCGTACGGCAACGTTATCGTTACAGGCGATCTTAAGGTCGAGCACGTAAACGATATCCCGGTACCGGACGAGGAGAAGAAGTGGAGTGAGATGGGTGCACAGAAGAACCTTCTTTTCATCGCAGACTCGACCTCGGCCGAACTTGATGGGTTCTCAGTGCCTGAACAGAAGGTTCGGGAGACTCTTGAAGAGATCATCAAGACCGTGAAGGGCCGTCTCATCATCGGCACGTTCGCCTCGCAATTCGATCGCATGGTTAACATCATCCGCCTGTCGGAAAAGTACGGAAAGAAAATTGTAATGGAGGGCCGTTCGATTAAGACCAACCTAGAAATTGCGCAGAAAATCGGTCTCTTGAAGCTAGATAAGTCAACACTTATCAGCGCCCAGGAGATTGGTGACTATCCTCCGGACAAGATCATTATCCTTGCAACAGGTGCGCAGGGCGAGGAGTTCGCGGCACTTATGCGCATCGCTACTAAGCAGCACAAGAACATCACCTTTAGCGACCGCGATACTGTCGTACTCTCTTCCTCGGTCATTCCAGGTAACGAGCTCTCTGTGCAGAAGCTCAAGGACAACCTGCTCCGCAACAAGGTAACTCTCATGCATTACCGTTCCGCAGATGTGCACTCCGGTGGTCACGCGCGCGCGGCAGAACTC
>DASVVA010000013.1:0-2608 GCA_036386775.1 Minisyncoccota bacterium | reverse complement strand
CGCGCACCGAGAAGACAATGAACTGCTTTTTAATGTCGATATTAGTAGGACGATTGAGGAAGCCCGCCCAAGTGCCGCGCGTGTACTTGGAGAGGCGTGTTACCAGCGACTCACTTCCTGCCATGCCAGACAAAACGCTCTCAAAGTCAGAAAGAAGCGGCGGCTCCATGCCCGTGAAGTCGACGTCTCCAGTAATATCCTTGAGTGCGTATGTTTCAGTGACGGCGCGGTCAATAATCGCATCCTCTTCAGGAGTAAGGCCTCCAAGCATGATGCGGAACAGGCCAACGAGGTTGATGATGTTCGAGCGAAGCACGTCTGTCGGCTCCTCGTCCTCACGCACCGGCGGAAGATCGAATGGGTTAATGTGATGTTCCGACGAAAGCGATATATTGAAGAGCCTACCCCCTGTAGCTTGTGCCAGGTACTCGTACTCCCGCTCGGGGTCGATAACGATAACGTCGGTGTCGAACATCAAAGAACGCAGGATCTCCAGCTTCACCGCATAAGACTTACCGGAACCGGATTTTGCAAAGACGACAGAGTTGTAGTTCTCAAGCGAGAAGCGGTCGAATAGGATAAGCGATGAGTTGTGGCGATTGATTCCATACAAGATGCCGCGGTCGCTCGAGAGATCAAAGGAGACAAAAGGGAAAAGTGACGAAAGCGGCGAGGAGTTCAGTTTCGAATGGTCGTTCAGCTCGTCGATTGCAAGCGGCAGCGTCGAACGGAAGCCCTGTTCCTGACGGAAGAGCGCGGGCTTGGTGTACACGAGCTTCGCGTCAAGAACGCCGCGCACCTCAGCCTCCACCTTATCGAGCTCTTCCATGGTTGAGGCATAGATGGTGATGTATAGGCCGACGTCGAAAAGTCTCTCCTGTGCCTGCTGGAGCTGGCTGCGCAGGTTCTCTAGGTCCTGGTAGGCAGTGTCGAGCATCGGGTCACGCACAAGTCCTTTGTCTTCGCGCTCCATAATCTGGCTTTCTACCTCGGCAACCTTCTTTTGAAAGTTTCGCAGCATGACGCTCGTTTCAAGAGGATGTATGAAAATACCCACGTCGAATACACGATCAAGGTTGATAATAGGTGTAAACCAGCTGTCGGTGAGGAAACGCGGATAGGAAACGGCGTACAGGGTGCGTGATACTTTTTCGCCCAACTCGATCTCTTTTGACCCAACGCGAAGCGCGGCTGGTGCGATGGTATCGGCCAAATCAAGCGCGCCTTCAGCGTAAATATCCTTCGGAAGCACCGGAGTGATCTCGATTTCGTCGTCCTTCTTCTTGCGGTTTAAAAAGTCCAAAAGGGCCATAGATTACATGTGAATTGGGTTCTCAAGATCGCCCACGTTGAACGAACGGTAAAGAAGTTCGATGATTTCCTCGGTGCCCAGCGGTACGGCACGTACACCCGCTGAGCCAAGGCCCCCCATAACAAGTGACATTCTCTGTTCAAGCTGCGCACGACTCTCTTCAAATGGGGCGTCGGCTGCATTTACAGGGGCTTTGCTGCCCTCCCCGCTAAACATACCAAGAACGCTAGAGACCTTACCGCCGGGCGCGTTTGAATAAGGAACGACAACATAGAAGGTTTTTGTCATGATGTCGGAGCCCTCAATAAAATTACGTATAAAGCCAATATATTCTCGTAGCTGTACGCGCATAAGCTCTGAGGTCTGAGAAGCCATGCGCTCCTCAAGGCGTGCAAGGTAAGGACGGATGTCTGTCTTTCGAGAGTGGGCGACAATTTCCACTGAGAAGTCCAGTGTATTAAGGAAGTTCTGGAACCCGTTTAGGATTGCCTGCTGCTCGTCGTCGCTTTTAAGAGCAAAGTTGAGAGCTGAGCACATGAGTATGCCTCGATAGCCGCCGTCCTTAAGCACGACAATGCCGCTTCTAACTTCTTTGACAGGGACAAAAGACTGGGTGGCGCGTGATGAAGGCATGTTTATAGCTGCGAGTTGGTTTGGTCCTTAATGTCGAGCGACCATGCAAGCTCTTTGAGTTTGCCGCGGGTAAGCCGGACGGGTTCTGGATCAGGGGCAGCCACGGGCGCTGCAGCTTCCACCTGCTTGGGCTCTTTTTTCCAAAGGTAAAGCCGGTTGTTTGTGTAGAAACTGAGAGCAGACTCAATAATCTCGACGAGGCTTTTATTATGGACCTTATAAAACGCAAGTGCTCCTGAAAAAATGGCGACGGGAAGGGCAAGCAGTATGCCTATAAAGGTGGGAAGTGTAAGGACCAGGATTACGCAAAGACCCAAGCCTCCAGCAAGATAAATGAATTGCTTGAGTGACAAAGGACCAAAAACCTTGTCCTCAACTTCAATGAACTGGGGTACTTGGTACTCCATGTATGCAGTATACCTTGCTTATCCCTTCCCCAGCTCGTATTCGATCGGTTCGCGGTATGGGTCGCTGCCGAATTCTTTCGTTATAGGTGCGCGGCCGTAAGTTCGATCGACGGGTGTCAGTCGTACCGGCGCCGTGATAGGTGGCGGTGTGTAGGCTGGTGCTGACGGATGGGCGTACACCGGCGAGGGCTGTGACGGGTAAGGTTGAGGTGCACTCGCAGCGGCCTGAGGGAGTACGGGGGGTGCCTGGTACCCT
>DASVVA010000012.1:0-11337 GCA_036386775.1 Minisyncoccota bacterium | reverse complement strand
TCTCGGCAACTCACTTCGCCGCATTATCCTGTCATCACTCTCAGGCGCAGCTGTGACTTCGGTCAAGATCGAAGACGTTCCGCATGAGTTCGCGACCATCGACGGCGTGCGCGAGTCCGTTATGGAGATCCTGCTCAACTTAAAGCGCGTACACTTTGTGCTTCATGGCGACGAGCCTCAGACAATTCGTCTCTCTGCAAAGGGCCCCGCTACTGTTACGGCAAAGGACTTCACACTTCCCACCCAGGTCGAAGTCGCAAATCCCGATCAGTACATCCTCGAGATCGCAGGCAAGACTCCGTTTGAGATGGAGGCAACCATTGAGCGCGGCCTTGGCTATGTCCCGCGCGAAATGCTTACCCGTGAGAAGGTGGACATCGGCACGATTGCACTTGATGCCACCTTCACCCCAATTCGACGTGTGAACTACGAAGTAGAGAACATGCGCGTCGGTGACCGCACGGACTTTAATCGCCTGCGTATCCTTATTGAGACGAACGGCACCGTTGCTCCACGTGAGGCGCTTGAGAAGTCGATAGAGATTATGATCCACCAGCTTAAGTCAGTTGTTGGATTCCAGGAAAAAGCAGAGCCCGAGGCTCCCTCAGGCGGGGACGTAATTCTGGGTGAGGACAGCGACTCTAAGGACGCTGGAAAAACGAAGGTGGATGATCTTGGATTCTCCCCCCGTATCACCAGTGCTCTTCAGGAGGCTGGAATTAAGACAGCAGCGGGCCTTAGTCGTAAGACCGCAAGTGCACTTCGTGAGCTCGATGGAATTGGTGACAAGGCCGTAGTTGAAATCTCAGAAGCGCTTGCTGTCCACGGCCTCTCCCTAAAGAGCGAATAAATTCGACGAAAGGCGAACAGCGTGTTAAAAAAGGCAGACAGTAATTATGCGACATCACCACAAAGGACGAGCGTTTAACCGACCAAAGAACCAGCGTACCGCGCTGGTGCGATCCCTTGCGCGCTCACTCATTCTGCATGAAAGCATCTCGACCACAGAGGCCAAGGCTAAGGAACTTCGCCCTTTCATCGAGAAGGTGATTTCGCATGGTCGTGCTGACACAGTTGCGAACAGGCGGCTCGTATCCTCTCGTTTGGGTGGCGACGCCGAGGCTGTAAAGAAAGTTTTCACAACTCTCGCACCTCGCTACAAGACTCGCCCCGGCGGCTACGTGCGTATCGTAAAGCGCGCACCTAACGCAACTAATGCCCGTGATAACGCGTATATCGCTTTCGTATAAATCGTATGAGGAAAACAATTGCACAGAAAGTATCCGAGCAGCGTACGCTTCAGGGCGTCGAGACCATTCGCTATACCGTAAACGCAGCGAATCGTCCGCTCGGCCGTGTCGCAAGCGAGGCAGCAAGCGCGCTTCTCGGAAAGAAGTCTGCTCACTATGTGAAGAACTTTGTGCTTCCCGTCGAAGTTACGATTGAAAACGCAGCGAAACTTACGATTGGAGAGAAGAAGCTTACGCAGAAGGAGTACACACGCTACACGGGATATCCGGGCGGCCTTCGCACAACCACACTTGCTGAACTTAAGGAGAAGAAGGGAATTGAGGAAGTTATCCGCAAGGCTGTGGACGGCATGATTCCCCGCAACAAGCTTCGCAAGGAACGCATGAAGCGTCTTACCATAACCCTTTAATACTATGGCTGAAAACACCTACACCCTGGCCGTCGGCCGTCGCAAGACCGCGACTGCTCGCGTGAAGCTTACACCGGCATCGAAGACCACCGTGACGGTGAACGGCAAGCCTGGCGAAGAGTACTTCAACACTCGCGAGCGTCGCTCCATTCCTCTCGACCCACTTCATCTTGATGAGGTAGAAGGCACTTACACTGTCGAGGCCAAGGTCACTGGCGGAGGAATCACTGCCCAGGCAGAAGCCGTGCGCATGGGAGTAGCCCGCGCGCTTACGCTTGCCAAGGAGGGCCTCAGGAAGCCTCTCAAGACTGCAGGCTATCTGAAGCGTGATCCGCGTGCCGTAGAGCGTAAGAAGCCCGGACTCCGTAAGGCACGCAAGCGCCCACAGTGGTCCAAGCGTTAAAAAACCTTATGAAATACCGCCCCCACAAGGGCGGTGTTTCAGTTCATGCAATTTTTGAGGCTCTGCTGTAGTATCTAACCAAGCTTTATAAATTAATCTCCCATCATGAAAGGATTCGTTACGAATATAGAGCGAGAGACCCTGGAGAATGAGCATTTTAGAAAGGTGCTCTATACCTCTCATTACATGCAGCTGGTCGTTATGACCGTACCCGCAGGCGGTGAGATCGGTAAAGAGGTGCACGGTCAGGATCAGTTCATTCGCGTCGAGGCCGGCTTGGGGAAGGCGGTTCTAGACGGTGTAGAGCACGAGTTAAAGGACGGCTCAGTCGTTGTCATACCTGCAAGTACGGAGCACAACATTCTGAATACTGGGGAAGAGCCGCTCAAGCTTTATACAATCTATGCCATGCCACATCATGCCGACGGAACCGTGCACTCCACTAAGGAAGAAGCTGATCAGGATCACGAAGAATTTCTGGGCGACACATCTGAGTAGGTCAATGCTTTGACTCCATTGGCATCTTCCGGCATATTTTTTGTATGCAAGAGGACGAAGACGTAACCATCGAGCCCGAGCGCGGGAGCGAGGGCGGGAGCGAAGAAGACATTGAGGCCACTGAATCGCGCGCAGGTGCAAAGGCAGACAAGCTCAAGAACGAGCTTGAGACTGTTAAACGCGAACGCGCCGAATACCTTGACGGTTGGCAGCGCGCCAAAGCGGATTACGTAAATGCGCTCAAGCGCTTTAGCGATGAGCGCGAGGCGGCCGTTGGTCTGGGGGTAGTCAAGGCTGCACAGGCTTTCATACCTGCGCTCGATTCACTCGAACGCGCAGAGGCGCAGGCGGCAATTCCAGATGGCATGCAGGGCATCGTAAAACAGCTCCATGACGCAGTGAGGAGTCTCGGACTCGAACGCCTCGGTGCTGTAGGTGAGCCCTTCAACCCCTCGCTTCATGAGGCGCTAGGGCAAGACACAACGCCTGAAGCCGGAGAGGATGACACCGTCTCAGCTGTGCTCGAGACCGGTTGGAGGAAGGGTGATTTAGTTATTCGACCAGCCAAGGTTCGTGTCTATCACTACGAAGCATAATCTCTTTGCCCTCCTTAGGAGGGACTTGAAATTACGCTTCAGAAGCGTAGAATGGCAATATCAAAGGGTTTTACAAGAGTTAGCAGTAATTTTTAACCTATCAGCAATATGGCAAAGATTCTTGGAATCGACCTAGGTACGACGAACTCCGCCATGGCGATCATGGAGGGCGGTGAGCCACGCGTTCTTGAGAACAGCGAGGGCACGCGCACGACGCCATCAGTCGTGGCTATCGCCAAGAACGGGGAACGGCTTGTTGGAACGCTTGCGAAACGACAGGCAGTCACAAATCCCAAGAACACCATTTACGGCATCAAGCGGTTTATGGGCCACCGCTTCGAGGATGAGGCGGTTAAGCGTGACAAAGATATTGTGCCGTACGAACTCAAGAACGGTACTGACGGCGGCGTGCTCGTACATCTTGGTGAAAAGGACTATCGTCCTGAGGAGATTTCAGCAATGATTCTCTCGAAACTGAAAGCTGACGCCGAAGCGAAGCTCGGTGAGAAGATCACCGAAGCTGTCATTACAGTTCCTGCTTACTTCGACGACGCGCAGCGCGCAGCAACAAAGGCCGCGGGCGAGGTCGCGGGTCTTGATGTTAAGCGCATCATAAACGAACCCACGGCCGCTGCACTCGCCTATGGCTTTAATAAAAAGAAGGACGAAAAGATTGTCGTCTACGATTTCGGTGGGGGCACGTTTGACGTCTCAGTGCTTGAGGTGGGCGACGATGTTATCGAAGTAAAATCAACTGACGGTGACAGCCATATGGGGGGCCGCGATATTGACGCCAAGATTGTTCGTTGGATCGCCGACGAATATAAGAAGGAGAGCGGTATCGATGTATCGAAGGATCCACTTGCGCTTCAGCGGCTTGATGAGGCTGCTGAAAAGGCCAAGCACGAGCTTTCGACGGCCTCTGAGAGCGAGATCAATATTCCATTCATTACCTCGACCGATGAGGGTCCGCAACACCTTCTTTTGAAGCTGTCTCGCTCCACCCTTGAGCAGCTTTCAGAAGAGTATGTGACACGCTCGATCGACATTGTGAAGCGTGCCCTTGAGGCAGCCAGCATGCAGGCATCTGAGATCAGCGAGATCATCATGGTTGGCGGTCAGACACGCATGCCGCTCATCCAAGAGGAGGTAAAGAAACTATTTGGCAAAGACCTTCACATGGGAGTGAATCCCGACGAAGTGGTGGCTATCGGTGCCGCTATCCAGGCTGGCATTCTGCAGGGCGACGTGAAGGACATTCTGCTTGTGGACGTGATTCCACTTTCTCTTTCTATTGAGACCATGGGGGGCGTAGCAACGAAGCTAATCGAGCGCAACTCTGCCATTCCGACCTCGAAGTCCCAAACCTTCTCCACAGCAGCTGATAACCAAACCTCCGTAGAGATTCATATCACCCAGGGAGAGCGCGCAATGGCCGCCGACAACAAGTCGCTTGGCAAATTCATGCTCGATGGCATTCCTCCAGCGCCACGTGGCTTGCCGCAGGTTGAGGTGACGTTTGACGTCGACAGCAACGGCATCCTTACCGTTAAGGCGCTTGAGAAGACCACGGGTAAGGAACAGTCGATTCGAATCGAAGGATCTACGGGTCTTTCAAAGGATGACATTGAGAGGATGAAGGCCGATGCCGAGACGCACGCAACTGAGGACGCAAAGCGAAAAGAGCTTATCGAAGCCAAGAATATTGCTGAGCAGATGATTTATACAGCGGAAAAGGCGGTAAAGGATTCCGGCGACAAAGCTCCGGCAGATGTTGTCACTGAGGTTAACGAGAAGATTTCGGCTCTCCGCCAGGCACGAGAAGGTGACGACCACGAGGCCATCAAGTCGGCGTCAGAGGGGCTTTCAACTTCACTTTCAAAAATTGGCGAGGCCATGATGAAGGCCCAACAACAAAGCGGCGAACAGACTGTCCCGCCGAGTGGTGACGACGGCACCCCCAACGCAGACGCCACGGACGCAGAGTTCACTGAAAAGCCCAAAGAGTGAGGGAGCCCCGAAAATCGAGTTCAAAGCCCCGCAGGAATACAGTTCCTGCGGGGCTTGACTCATGTATTATGCTAATGCATAGTGGCTCTGGGAGGCACGCCTAACGTGCCGAAACAGGAGTGTTCGAGATGAAGAGATCGACTTTGGTGGGCATTTTGCTCTTGCTTGTCGTCATTGCTGTCGTCGCGATCTTCGTCTGGCCGCGGCCCTTCGACGCGAGACAGACGGCGGCGCCGGCGCAGACGACGAGCCCTGCCGCGCAACCGGCCCCGCCGGCCGCCGAGCCAGCTCAGCCGGCCGTGGCGGCCCGTCGCCCGCCCGAACCGTCGCTGCCTGTCGCCGAGCTTCCGGCCGTCAATCCGGAGGTCCGTCGGCTCGTCGACCTGGTGAAGCGGCGCCAGACCGCGGCCGCCAGCCGTGGTTCCGGGGCCTTGATCGTCGTCTGCGGCGCGAGCGGAGCCCGCTACGAGCTCTATTACAACGGTGACGCGCGCGGTCGCAGCCAGCGCGGCATCATGATCCGGGACATCCCGAGCGATGCCGAGGCGCACGAGCCCGCTTCGCTCGTGAGCCTCAACTCCATGACCATCTGGGACATGGGGCTCGACGGCACGGTCGACCAGGGCACCAACGGGAGTCCGTGGGCCCCGACCCCCTTCGAGACGCGCTCGCGCTATCAAGGGGACGCCGTCGGCGAGCAGTTCGGTTCCGAGAACAGGGAGACGTTCCAGCGGCGGTACAACGACCGGCGCCGGGACATCCTCAGCGGGCCGTCCTGTCCGCGCTAGCGGCGAGTGCTTCTCAGACGGTGGGGTTCGTCCCGCCGTCTTTTTCTTTTGCATACATAAACGACTAAGCGTAAAATGCTCTCGACATGGCAAAAAACTACTACGACATTCTTGGAGTCGACCGCAAGGCAAGCAAAGACGAGGTTAAGAAGGCTTTCCGAAAACTTGCGCAGCAACATCACCCAGACAAGGGTGGCAGTGAGGACACATTCAAGGAGATTACCGAGGCGTACAGTGTGCTTTCGGATGATAAGAAGCGCCGTGAGTACGATACATACGGCCAGTCCTTCGCTGGAGGGGCGGGGAGTGCCGGGAATCCCTTTGGTGGCTTTGATTTCTCCGGCTTTCAAAACGGTGGCGTCGAGTTCGACTTCTCCGACCTCTTCGGAGGAGGCTTCAGCGACCTGTTTGGCGGGCGCAGTGGACGCCAGCGCCGTGGCCGAGATATTTCGATTGACATCGAAGTTTCGTTTAAGGAGTCCGTATTGGGAGCTAAACGCCAAGTTCTGATTACGAAAGTCGGTAAGTGCGATATTTGCAGTGGCTCTGGAGCAAAGCCCGGCACTGACACTGAGACGTGCAAAACGTGCAATGGCGCAGGACGTGTGCACGAGACACGAGATTCTGTTTTGGGAGCTTTTTCAAGTGTACGAACATGTCCGGGCTGCGAGGGAGGCGGCAAGGTGCCGAAGGAGGTCTGCGCAAACTGCAGTGGTCGTGGAATTTTGCGCAAACAGGAAGAGATCAACGTGGCTGTACCAGCAGGTATCGACGGTGGGGAAATGATTCGCATGCGAGGTCTTGGCGAAGCTATCAGGGGTGGCGTCCCAGGCGACCTCTATGTAAAGGTGCACGTAAAGCCGCACCCTGTATATAAGAAGCAGGGATTAAATTTGGTAATGGAGTTGCCACTCAAGCTGACGGACGCCCTGCTCGGTACCAGCATTACCGTCACAACTATTGAGGACAAGGACCTCGAGGTAAAAGTTCCTCCAATGACCGCCCCGGAGCAGACTCTTCGCATTCGCAATAAAGGCGTTAATGTCGACGGACGTTCAGGCGATCTGCTCATTCACCTTACAGCGGCTTTCCCAAAGAAGCTTTCAGGAAAGGCCAAAAAGCTTGTTGAGGAGCTGCGCTCGGAGAGCCTATAGGCTTCCATCTTCTTCGCCTAAGCTGTGCGGTATACTGCGGTAATGGATATCGTCAACGGCGTTAGCGGCCTGGCCACTTCAGGAGTCGAAAGCGTATGGCTCCTGGTTGGAAACTTCCTTATACTGCTCGTACTTACGGGCCTTATGATTGGATTTTCCTATAAGGCCGGAAAGGGAGGGCTTATTTCGCTCACAATCGCATTTTATGCGGGTTACGCGATCTACATGGTCTTCCCGTTTACTGACGACATACTTGAGGCTGGAGGCTCCACTATCGTAAAGGCAGTCATTAGCATCGCGCTTTACGCAGCTGCCACCTTCGTCCCTTTCCATTTCATACAACGCCTCACAAGCGGTGGGTTCGGGGTGCTGTCCTTCGTCCCGCGCTTTGTGTTGTCATTCCTGGCTGCCGCCTTTCTACTGACGCTTGCGTACCACGTATTTGACGTGAGCAATATCTACTCCTTTCCAAATCCGATCGACTCTTTATTCAAGCCTGACGAGTATTTCTTCTGGTGGTTTATAGCGCCGCTGGTGGGTCTCCTGTTTCTCGTTAAGTAAGGCGTAGCTGTGCTATATTTGCCCAATGAATCTAGCTAGCGACTTAAAGGCGCGCGGGCTTGTGGCCAATGCATCGGCCGAAGTCGAGACCATATTAGAGAAGACACGCACAGTCTATCTGGGCGTCGACCCAACAGCGGACTCCATGCATGCGGGTAACCTTTTGTTGGTGCTCACGATGAAGCGCCTCGCCGATGCAGGCCACAATGTGCAGTTTATCGTTGGGGGCGGGACGGGAATGATAGGAGACCCAAAAGAAAAAGGTGAGCGACCACTGGCTGACAGTCGAACCGTTACGCGCAACAAAAAGGCGCTGAAGACGCAGTACCGGCAGATACTCGGCCGACGTGTCAAAGTTATTGATAACGCCGACTGGCTCCTCAAGCTCCGCCTCATCGACTTCCTGCGCGACATCGGCAAGCACTTCACAATAAACGAACTCATAAAGCGAGACATTATTAAACGTCGCCTTGATGCCGATGACGATAGTATTTCTTATACGGAGTTCGCGTACACCCTTCTTCAAGGGTATGACTATCTGGCACTCAATCAGAAATACGGAACCGACCTTCAGCTCGGGGGAAACGATCAGTGGACTAATCTGCTTTCAGGTGTCGAACTGATTCGCCGCAAGCTCGGCAGAGAAGCGTTTGCTATCACGACACCACTCGTGGTGGACGCGTCAGGAAAGAAGTTTGGAAAGTCAGAGGGCAATGCAATTTGGCTCGACCCGAAGAAAACTACCCCATACGCCTTCTATCAGTTCTGGCTCAATCAGCCTGACGAGGTGGTGGGTACTTACCTTAAGTACTACACATTCCTGCAAGTTAAGGAAATTGACCTGCTTATGGAACTGCATGCTCGACAGCCAGGAAAACGCGAGGCACAAAAGGCACTTGCCCGCGAAGTTACGGCTACTGTACACGGTGAGGATGTGGCTGCGCAGTGCAGCACAGTTTCTGAAGTACTCTTTGGTGACCGTGCTCTAGGAGGCCTTTCGCGCGACGAGCGTGCTGTACTTTTAGCAGCAGCCCCCACCCTATGTGTTACGGGTCCACAGCTTGATGCGCACTATCCTGTTGTCGACGCGCTTGTAGACAGCAGGCTCGTACCCTCAAAGTCGGAGGCCCGCCGTCTTATCGAAGGCCGTGGCATCTACCTAAACGGGTGCGTCGTTGAAAAACCCGAGTGGACCATCCGCGAACGTGATTTTAGTGGAGGACTTGCTCTTTTGCGTCGTGGCAAACAGGTTGTAGTGCTCTATACCTAGAGTCTGGAAGAGAGCGGGCGGGGCTGTTATACTGCCTCAAAGCGGCCAGACCGCTGCTTGCGTCGGTGGCAGAGTGGTCAATTGCACTTGGCTGTAAACCAAGCGGATTTATCCTACGGGGGTTCGAATCCCTCCCGGCGCACAAAGACAGAATCCTCAGCTTTTGCTGGGGATTCTGTGTTATGGGGCCCTTGTCCACGACTTCGACGGTAACAATATCGAGCCTGCCTGGACGAATCTGTTGATACGTTAAAGTCCGCGTATCACCTCAACCTTTGCGCCAAGGCCGTTAAGCCGCTCGACGACTTCAGCGTACCCGCGCTGAATAGAATAAACATTACGAAGTGTCGACGTGCCCTCTGCTGCCAACATGGCAATCATAATAATCGCTGATGGCCGCAGCGCAGGCGGACAGACAATCTGTGCAGCTTTAAGTTTAGTCGGTCCCTCGACAAGTGCGCGATGTGGATCAAGCAGCGTTACCTTTGCGCCAAGGCGGTTAAGCTCCGTGAAGTAAATTGCTCGGTTCTCCCACGTCCAGTCGTGAACGAGCGTCTTGCCGGCGGCATGAGTTGCGATGGGCACGAAAAAGGGAAGGTTGTCATTTTGAAGGCCCGGGAACGGCTGGGTATGAACTTTGTCTGGGAGGGCCTTCAGCCTTGATGGATATACCATAAGGTCGACAAGTTCAGTGCGGCCATTTGCGGAAAGATACTTCTTCGAAAGCTTGTAGGTAAGTCCCATGAGCCGAAGTTTCTCAAGCTCAAGCTCAATAAAGTTTATTGAGACACGACGAATAGTGATCTCCGAATCGGTCACAATAGCTGCGGCAAGAAAGAACATGGCCTCGATGGGGTCTTCGCTGTTGTGGTGTTCGATTGTTTCGTTTATCTCATCAACCCCGTGGACGCGAAGGGTGGTTGAACCAATGCCCTCAATTTTTACTCCCATACGTTCAAGCAGGAAGCAGACGTCTTGCACCTGGTAGTTAGGCGGCGCAAATTTAATGACAGAAATACCCGGCGTCCGCGCAGCCGCAAGAAGTACATTGATGGCTCCCGTATCGCTCGACTCGTAGAGAACGACCTCTGCAGGACGCAGTCTCCCGGTTTCGATGTCGTAATAGTGCTCACGGGTCTTGATCTTCACGCCAAACCTGGCAAGACCATTGCGGTGCGCGGAAATGGTTCGTTCACCCATCTTGCAGCCGCCGGAATGCGGGAGTCTGAACGGAATGCCGTAATGGACAAGGGCACCAATAAAGGTGAAGGATCTGGTCTTGGCGGCGACATCTGCGTCTATCTTGTTGAATGTCAGTTTCTTTGGCGGAGTAATTTCGATAGAGTTGATATCGGTCCATCTGACTGCAACACCAAGACTCTCAACAAACTCAATATATCGGTACACCTCCTCAATGCGAGGAATGTTGTGAAGAATAGTCTTCCCGTGATTAAGCAGGGAAGCGCAAATCATATTCACAGCACCGTTTTTAGACCCGTTCATATCAATCGAGCCGTGAAGCTTTCGGCCGCCGGTGATGCGGAAATCGATTGACTCATGAATATCAACGATTTTGCGCCCTAGCACGTCGCTGATCTTCCCAAGATGTTCAAGGGTAAGATTCTGTCCGCCATTCTCCATGCGAGCGACTGCGCTCTGTGATGTGCCAAGGGCCTTAGCAAAGGCCTGCTGGGTAAGCCCCTTTTCCTCACGCAAACGCTTTATGAGAAAGCCGATCTTTGCCTGTTCGGTGGTGATATCCATAGGTATGTATATACCATATATGATATAGGTAATGATATATGCGTATTGTTGAGAATGTCCCGCTTGCCCCTCTTATGACATTTAGGCTCGGGCCTTGTGCCCGGTATTTTATTACTCTTGAAACCGCTGAAGACGTGCGGGAGGCGATCATCTTCGCTAAAGAGAAAGGCCTGTCATATTTTGTTCTTGGCGGCGGATCCAACACTATTTTTACCGATCCCAAGATATATGAGGGTGTGATTATCAAAATGGCCATACCTGGATTTGAAATTACGGGAGAGGACGGGGACGGAGCAATCGTCCGTGTGGGAGCGGGCGAAGGATGGGACGAGACCGTCGCACGCACGGTGGACATGGATCTGTCAGGTATCGAAGCCATGTCCGCGATACCCGGGTCGGTGGGGGCGGCCCCCATACAGAACATTGGCGCATACGGACAGGAGGCGGACAGGGTTATTGCGTGCGTAGACATATACGACGCCGAGGAAGACGCCTACAGAACTCTTTCTAACGAAGAATGCCGCTTCACCTACCGCGACAGTATTTTTAAACACACCTCCCGATACGTCGTTACAGGCGTTACGCTGCGGCTTTCGAAAACCCGGCCTTCCGTTCCCAACTATGCCGATCCTG
>DASVVA010000011.1:0-3211 GCA_036386775.1 Minisyncoccota bacterium | reverse complement strand
AAAGCGCCCAGCAAAGCGCCGCGCAGCAAAGCGCCGCTAAGCGACTCACGCAAAAAAGCTCCCGCAAACAGCGGGAGCTTTTTGTATATTAGGAACGCTATACTGGCGGTATGTTGGTTTTGGTTATTGGCTTACCAGGAGCAGGGAAGAGCACTGTCTCCCGCATGCTTATGGAAATGCTTGGTAGTACCATAGTGATTAACTCAGATGTAGTAAGGCGTGAGCTGTTCCCGTTGTCGCGCGCATACGATCCTAAAGAGACGCAGGCGATGATTCGTGAGACTGAGCGCAGGGTGCGGGAGGCTCTAAGGACCGGTCAAAAGGTCATTCTTGATGCTCTTTTTACCAAGGAAGGTTCACGACAGGGTTACCGTCGTATGGCGGCAACGTTCGGAGTGCCGTTCGTGCTGGTATACGTTACAGCACCCATGGAAGAGACGCGCGAACGTATGGCGGGGCGAGTCACTACGGGCGATGCAAGCGAGGCAACATTCGACTTCTATCTAGACCGCAGGCCCCATTTCGAGCCGCCAAATGGTCCCCATATGAGGATCGTAAACGACGGCGACCTGAGAGCGCTTGAGGCCCAGGTACGAGATGCAGCCGAGAGAATTAGCTTTAAGGCCGGTCAGTAGAACAAATCTCCCGGAAAAGGTATAGTGGCCAATTATGGCCACCTTTTTAAGTAAACTTTTCTCCAAGAACCAGTCAGCCTCCTTTATTAGGAGCGCGCAGAGTGTTGTCAATCAAGCCGCTGCTCTCGAACCCTCACTCGTGGATGCCACAAGGGAAGATCTTCAGAAGCGCCTTGCCGACGTCAAGGAGCGTACGGACGGCATGATCCAGGCTGATGCTGACGTTGCGGAAGTGTTCGCACTAGTACGTGAGGCTGCACGACGGACACTCCAGGAGCGCCACTATGACGTTCAGCTAATGGGAGGCCTTGCACTTACACGAGGCAAAATTGCCGAAATGAGAACAGGTGAAGGAAAGACGCTCGTCGCAACGCTCCCGATCACCGTGCGTGCTCTTTCCGGAAAGGGCGTGCATCTGGTTACGGTGAACGACTACCTTGCACGACGCGATGCGGCGTGGATGGGTCAGGTTTATGACTACCTCGGACTTACAGTGGGGGTGATCACATCAAATGGCGCGTACCTCTATGATGCCTCACACGTTACTGCGGGCGAGGACGAAGAACGCGACGAAGAGGGCTCGTTCCGGGTTTTTTATGATTACCTGCGTCCGGTTGGGAAACAGGAGGCCTATGCCGCCGATATCACCTATGCGACAAACAACGAGCTGGGTTTCGACTACCTGCGAGACAACACAGCTTACGAACCATCGCAGATAGTGCAGCGCGGCCATCACTACGCAATTATTGACGAGGTCGACTCTATTCTTATCGATGAGGCGCGTACCCCACTTATTATTTCGGGCCCAGCCGCAGAGAGTGAGCAATATTATGAGCGTTTTGCAAAAATCGCCGACACACTTGCGGAAGGAGCCGATTACACCCTAGACGAAAAGCAGCGCGCAATCCAGCTTACGGACGACGGTATCACTAAGGCAGAACGCGCTCTTAACATAGAGAATCTCTATACCGAAGGTGGTGTGAAGCTTGCACACCACCTTGAGACAGCCGTGCGCGCAAAGGCTCTCTTTAAGAAAGACAAAGAGTATGTTGTGAGCGACGGCGAGGTCATCATTGTTGACGAATTTACTGGTCGGCTACAGCCGGGGCGCAGGTGGTCGGAAGGACTCCACCAGGCAGTTGAAGCTAAAGAAGGTGTAGCCGTCCAGAAGGAGACGCGCACGTATGCCTCAATTACGTTCCAGAACTACTTCCGTATGTATGACGCTCTGGCAGGCATGACCGGTACGGGACTTTCGTCAGAAGAGGAGTTCTACACAGTATACAAACTTGAAGTCATCGTTGTTCCTACCAATAAGCCAGTGGCCCGTCTCGACCACGAGGACCTTATTTTCCAGACAAATAACGGTAAGTACTTGGCCTTAGCCCGTGCAGTGAAAGTGCTACACGAAAAGGGTCAGCCGGTCCTCGTTGGCACTGTCTCGATCGAAGACAACGAGATCGTAAGCGAGTACTTCACTAAAGCCGGCATCCCGCACGAACTTCTGAATGCGAAGAATCACGAGCGGGAAGGTGAACTCATTGCGGACGCAGGTAAGAAAGGGGCCGTAACCGTGGCGACCAACCTGGCGGGTCGAGGTGTCGATATCAAGCTCGGCGGCGCAACTGCGAATGAGGAGACGCGTGCAGAAGTCCGTGCTCTCGGGGGCCTTGCTGTTCTTGGTACAGAGAGGCACGAAGCGCGGCGCATCGATAATCAGTTACGTGGCCGCTCAGGACGCCAGGGCGACCCAGGTGAGACCCAGTTCTACGTATCGCTTGAGGACAAACTTATGCGTGTCTTCGCATCGGACATGCTCAAGCGTGTTATGGGCGGATTTGGCATTCCTGAGGATGAACCCATCGCAAGCCCAATGATTAGTCGGTCGCTTGAGACCGCTCAGAAACGGATCGAGGGCTTCAACTTCGATTCACGTAAACAGGTGCTTGCATATGACGACGTTCTCAATACGCAACGCCTGGCCATTTATGAGCGCCGTCGCACCGCGCTCCTAGGTTCGGACGAAGAAATCGAACAACACATAGCAACGATGATTGCGGGTGACGAGTCTGCCGCTGCAGCGATGGAGGCGAAAACAAATGAGTTCGGACGCGAGACATGGGCGGCCGTACTTCGCCGGCTTACACTTCAGACCACAGACATGTTCTGGCTCGAGCACCTTGAGCATATGGAGTACCTGCGGCGGTCGGTCTCACTCCGAGCATACGGCCAGCGTGATCCGCTACAGGAGTACCGTCGTGAGGGCTTAGTAAGATTCCAACACCTAGTCGAAGACATCGAGGCGAAGGTGCGCGAAACCATCCCGCACATCGTACCGGCCGACGACGCACGAATAAAACAGGAAGAAGCACGCGTTCGTGCACGCCTAGTTGCCGCAAGTGATGGGTCGGATGAGTCAGCTGCCACCGCACCAGTAGTTAGGCAGGGTGCTGAACACGGGCGCAATGATCTGGTCACCATTCGCAAAGGTGAGGAAAAGCAGACGCTGAAATATAAGAAAGCCGAGCCTCTTCTGGCAGAAGGGTGGATTATCGAAAAAGCTGGTTAATTAGACA
>DASVVA010000010.1:0-19379 GCA_036386775.1 Minisyncoccota bacterium | reverse complement strand
CGTCTATGGTCGCAATAATTCCACGATCGACCTCAACGGCCCGCAGATCTCGAGGATATGCAGGATGAGAAATTAGTCTTTGATACTCGTCGACCAGGCGTGTTATGTCGGCCGGAGTTGAAGCGGTGTTCTGCTGGGCAGACGCAATGCGCGTGCGCAGCGCGGGTATGGTTGGTAAAAAGGTCGCGTATGTACGTTCAGCGCCCTCGCGCTCACGCTTTATTCCCTGAAGTTCAGTTACAACGTCTCTTTTAAGAGCACACTGTCGAATCGCCTGGTCGAGGCGCGTTATAACAGCGCGGTTGGAAGTGCGAACTTGGGCGCCTCGCGCCTCTGCCCGTTCGAGCTCTTGTACAATTGCGCTCGCCGAGCCTACAGCAGCCTGGTTGTAAGCTGCAGGGTCGCTAGCCCGGTCTAAGAATGAGCGACCCCCGCCGCTTGCGGGCTGCGATACGCCAGAAAGTCCAGCGCCGCCCAGTACTTGAGTAACAAGCTGGCCTGCCAGCGCCCCAACTATTTCATTTATAGAGTCGGCAATTTCAAGCTGACGCAATGGCGAGTTAACGGTGATACCAAGCGACTCCTCGATAATGGCACCAGGAGTTCGGATGCGGCACTTTGTAGAAGTATCGTTCTGACTTAGTGGGACTGTCCCCTGCGCTGCTTGCTTGCTGTTAGGACCACAGTTGCCGCGCCACGACAGGAACCCTCTGCCCCAGGTCAGTTCCGAAATACGTCTCTGTGCTTCGCTGTCGATGCGTCGATGCAATTCGTTGCGAGCAATCATGTAGCGGCCAATAGGGTTGTTCGCTGGATTTTGAGACATGCTGAACCATCCGTCGTAACCGCAAGAGAAGTCACCCGAGGAGTGGCCTGTAGGATTGGCGCAGTTACTTCCTAGTGTGTAGGGATTACGAGCGTCGAAACCGTAACTGCTTGATGTTCTATAAAACTCCTCGCGCAGAGCTGCTGCGATTTGGTCTTGAAATGGAGAGCGGACTGAGAAGCCGGTGTTGTCGTACACCACTGTATCGAGTGTCGTAATAAAGTCTTCAGCAACAGCGTCTGCCAAATTTCCCAGGTTCTCTTTCAAGTCTGTCACAAAGGCCGGTGATCCCTGGAAGCCCGAGTTTATCCAGTTCACCATGCTCTGTGTGAGTGACTGAATTGCCGTCTTTGCCACAGTCCACGCGAGGCCGTTAAGCACCTGCATTATAAGAGTCTGTGTAGTTTCGTTGGCCGCAGAGACTGTACTGGCCCCGGCCATGGTCGCAATTCCGGCGAGCAGGGCGGGGTTTGTTTCTGTCGTTGGGAGGGCCGCGCGTGCAGTACCCGCGCCAAAGGAAACAGTAAGCATAAGTCCGCAGAGTAGTCCCGCGCCGGCACGTACTAGGTTGCTGTTGTAGGAGATCATGGCTACATCTGGGCAGAACGGACGACGTTTATTATCAGCGTACCCGGGCCCCCTGGCTCCGGTTCCCCGAAGGCAAGGACTGCGTTCGCGATTCCGTCGAGAGCCCGCATTACCCCCCGAGACGCTGGTTGGTATATAGCAAGCGCTCCCATGACGCCGAGCGGATCTTCCTCGTACCTTGTTACGAGTTCAGTGGCCCGCTGTAGTTCGTCGAATGAACGCACGAGCAGCAGATGGTCATCGACAAGTTCAGGAGGCACCTGTAGCGCAAGGAGATCCTGCTCTATTTTCCCGTACATGTCGCCAAGTCGAGCTAGGCTATCTCGTGCATCCTCCTCACCGCGCTCTATAAGTCCCTGCATGAGCTCCATGGGCTGGCCCTCGCCAGTTCTCACGTCGTTTTGCCTGAGAACCAACTCAACAGCCTCCGCATAACCGGTTACAGAGGCCGCAGGATTCCGTCGCACCGAAACGGACGTGTATGTAGAATTTAAGGCGCGCGAGGCGCGCGTCGTAAAGTCAGCGACGAGACGGTCTGCAAGCGCCTGCTCCTCTTCAGTTGATAAAGTCCGACCGTTGCTTGTCTGCACATAGGCCTCAAAAAAGGCTCGAGCGAACTGATCTGTGATACTTCCCGATGCTGCGGGGTCGACCGGAAAGTCTTCTTCACCAATAGGCTCCTCAGGAAGCTGTTCACTAAGTGTGCGTGGCGTAAGTAGCCCCTGGCGTACCGCTTCAGCGTCATTAATTCCGTCGCCGTCCGTGTCTGACTTATTTATGTCTGTGCCGTAAAGAGCCTCCTGCCAGTCAGGGAGGCCTTCTCCATCCGTGTCTTTGGCCACGTAGTTAGCAAGCAGCTCATCAGTGAGCGCTGCGTTCACTGCCTTGGTATTGGGGAAGTTAATACCAGGGAGGACATAGGCACTGCCTATTAAGAGGACCGCTATGAGTACGGCTCCTCCGATGCGCACATTTTTGGGGGAAATACGCGTAAACACTAGGTAAATACTAGCATGAACGCAGTATGAAATGGGGAAAACAACTGCATAACACTGTATAAGTCTAGGTATAACCACTGGCTCTGGAGAGCATAAGGTGTGCACCTCCTGTGAAGAACAGGTGCTTATGTCTTCTTAAGACCAAAAACCTCTGAAAGACGCTTCCAGTCCCCGAGTTCTAAGTCTTCTGCCCGGGCCTTCGGTGGAATTCCAGCCTCTTCAAATACCGAATTGATCTTTCCGGCGCCAGCAAGCGCTGCCAAGTTACCCGAGAGCAGTTTTCGCTTGTGCGCGAAGCCCTTGCGAAGCATTTCAAAGAAAAAACGCTCACTTTCAGAACTCTCGAAAGCGGCGGTCTTAATGTCTCTTATTGAAATGACGGCCGAGTCGACCGAAGGGGCTGGGCGAAAGGCACCCCTGGGTACTGTAAAACAGTATTTAGGCTCCCCGTACGCTTTTACCGAGAGTGATAGCAGGCTCTCCTTAAGACTTCTGCCCTTCCCGCTTCGGGCAATGCGCTCGGCGACCTCCTTTTGTACAAGAAGCGTCATAGACTGTGGCTTGCGAGGTGTCGTGAGAAACATGCGAATGATTTCTCCGGTGATGTAGTACGGAATATTCGCCACAAGAGCATAGGAGCTAGGGAGGTCTTCGAAAGTGCGAATGTCGGCATGAAAAAGCGCAAGTCGTCCGTCGCGCACCTCCTGCGCAAATGTTTTCTGGAGGTCCTGCACCAGCTCGCCATCGGCTTCCACCCCAATGACAGAGTAGCCGTCCGCAAGAAGTGCGCGCGTAAGCATGCCTGTTCCTGGACCGATCTCAAGCACAGTAGTTCCGCTCGGAACATCTGCAGCGCGCACGATGCGGCCTGCAATTTCCGGATGCATGAGAAAGTTCTGACCAAGGGATTTTTTAGGAGCAGGCATGTTAGATCTGTATGACGTCCTCAGCTTCAAACTCCTCGTACCCTACGGCCGTAAGTGACGGGTCAATGTCGCGCAAGAACTGCGATGGTTCGGAAAAATATTCTGTGCCGTAGATACGACGAATACGCGCAAGTGTAAGAACAAGATGCTTTCGCGCTCGTGTCACCGCCACATAGAAAAGACGGCGCTCCTCCTCCTCGTCGCGCTCCTCGTCGTTGCCCATGCCTTCATGGGGGAAGAGCCCCTCCTCGAGTCCGGTCACGAACACAAGATTGAACTCCAGCCCTTTAGCAGCGTGCACGGTCATAAGGGTGACGCCCCGCTTCCCTTCCTCGCGATCGAGTTCGTCTTGGTCGCTCGCAAGTGCGCTATCAGCAAGGAAACTCGCGATTCCGTCGAGCCCAGGTGTACTATCGTGGCGGCTTGCAAGCGCCGCAAGCTCGCGAATATTCTCGAGACGTTCTTGGCCGTCCTCCCCTTCTTTCATAAGCGAAGTCTCCATTCCGCTCTTTTCAATCACCAGCTTTACGAAGCCTGACGGCGGCAGTGCCTGCGCAGCTTCAGCCAGTTCTCCGAGCACCTTCTCGAATGCCTCGACCTTTCCTCGTTCTGCAGGCCGGAGAAGGTCGAGTCTTCCGGCAATAATCTTTCCGAGCGTCACTTTGCCGATACCGCGCGGCGGAGACTGCACGGCGCGTGCCCGATCCTGCGCGCGTCCTGGATCAAGCGCAAGGCGTGCCCAGGCAAGCACGTCCTTCACTTCTTTACGGTCAAAGAAACGTGTGCCGAGAAGTTTGTACGGAATGCTCTCATGGAGAAAGGCCTCTTCAAGAGCACGTGACTGGAAGTTCGTGCGATAGAGAACAGCGATTTCTTCAGCGGGCGTACCCCTGCGCATTGCTTCGCGCGCTTGTCGCGCCACCCACGCAGCCTCCATCTCCGCAGTGTCAGCGGCGTGTATCTGTATGCGGTCGCCCGTCGGGTTGTCGGTTACTGATCGCTTGTCCTTGCGGTTACGGTTTTTCTCGATCACCTCGTTGGCTGCCTGCACAATCGTTTTCGTTGAACGGTAGTTGTGTTCGAGCACGATGTGTTTGGCGTCGGTGTAGGTCTCCTCGAACTTAAGAAGGTTGTCGATAGTCGCGCCACGCCAGGTGTAGATGGATTGGTCGATATCACCTACTACGAAAACGTTTCGACGTTTTTCTGCAATTAGATTAACGATCTTTCCCTGAAGTTCGTTCGTGTCCTGGTATTCGTCGATGTGCAGGTAGGTGAATCGTTCTTGTACACGTGCCCGCACGTCGTCGTTTGCAAGGAGTCGCACAGGAAGTGCGATAAGGTCATCGAAGTCGAGTGCCTTTTCCTTTTTCAACGTGTCCTCGTATTTGACCCACGCCTCACTGACGACACGGGCACGGAAACTTTCTCGTCCATGTTTTTCACGAAACTCCGCGAGCGTCATGCCGTCACCCTTTGCCTTACTGATGCGCGCCAGGATGGCGCCTGGGGGCACTTCCTTAGGATCCACATCGAGTGCTTTAAGCGCATCTCTTATTGCCCCCTTGGAATCATCACGATCGAAGATGCAGAAGTGTCGCGGAATGCCGATTACGCTCCCGTAAGTCTGAAGGAGTTCGCGGCCCAGACCATGAAAGGTTGCGAGGAATGGCAATGGGCTGTCGGGCAGCCGCTGCCGGAGGCGGTCGCGCATTTCGCGCGCAGCTTTATTGGTAAAGGTGACGGCGAGGATCTTGTCTGCAGGCACACCCCTTCGAATTAGGTGATATATGCGGGTCGTAAGAACAGAAGTCTTCCCAGAGCCTGCTCCTGCAAGTACAGAGACCGGACCTTCGGTAGCGAGAACCGCCTCCTTTTGTCGGTCGTTAAGGTGCAGGAGGTAGTCAGGTTCGCGCGTATCCACCCACGCACTATAGCAACTCACTCGCTAACGCGTATGTATAAATAGAGGTCAAAATATGAAACGTAAGCACAGCAGTGTCAATTATTTGAAAATTAACATTCGGTGAATACAAAACTGTGGACACTGTACTTCCTCAGAATACCCTTATTTTAAGCCACTAAGGAAGAGCTCCAAGCTTCATCTGCAGTTCAGAAAGCCTCCTGTCAAGATTGACCCAGAATCTGACCCAGCTATACTACTCAAATCGATAGAGACGTCTGATACGCAAGAAATACATTATCTGAGCTTTTGGGTAATGTATTTTTGTATTCTGAAGAAACGCTGAAGTCCCATTCCTTTCGTATTTCGAACACCCCTAATCCTTCCGAATCTTCGATAGTCCGTGCTATTCGGAACGCATACATGGCAGTGGGAATCGCCGGAGTATCGGTCGCCCTACTTGGCCTAGTCGCCCTCCTCATACCTCGTCTTGCCATCGCCAACTGGCCGTTTTCGGCTGCGCGCGCGACCGGTAACACGGAGGCGGTATTGCACGACCCGAAGCTTGCGCTTCTTGAGGCGGCGGCTAACTCAGATCCTAATCCTACGAAGGGCGGCACCCCCGTCTCCCTATCGTCGGGATCGGCACTGATTGCTTCTAGTGGAGTTCGCGACGAGGCCACGGCCCCGGTCACAGAACGTAAGCTTGCTGAAACAACTCCTAAAAAGAAGGAGGTCGCTAAGGCAAAGACTGAAACCGCCAAGAAGTCAGCTACAGCTAAGAAGACCGAAACGCCCAAGAAGGCGACTGTTAAGAAGGCTGCGGCGCGCACGCTTACTGCGGTATCAAGCTACTTCGGCAACCCTTGCCCGGGCTGCCGCCTCTCCCAGGGAATCCACGGTAATAACGGTGTCGACCTATCGGCGCCTGCCGGCACCCCGATCTACGCGGCTGCAGCAGGTACTGTGACGGTCGCCAAGGGCGGTGGCGGATATAACGGTGGCTATGGGAACTACGTCATTGTTTCGCACGCAAACGGCACCCAGACCCTTTACGCCCACATGTCACGAATTGCGACCAGCGGCGGTAAGGTTGGTAAGGGCACCCTGATCGGCTATGTCGGTAATACCGGCCGCTCGACGGGGAACCACCTACACTTCGAGGTTCGCGGCGGCACAAACCCCATGGGCCGCTAACCACTCATCAGTTCGAAAAAGAACACGCCCCAAGAGGGCGTTTTCTTTTTGAGTGTTAACAAGCCCAGACCCGGTTCCGACACTCTAAAATTCCTATCAACTACCTAGACACCTCAACTTTCACGAGGAAATCGCTAATTGCCCGGCCTGCTTTTTTCTGAGGCTCATCAGACACCACGGATAAGCCGTCTAGTACCTTTAAAAGTGTTTCAGAGTCACCACCGTTCTGAATGTTAACTAGCTGAGGAAAGCTATCTGCCTTCAGCTTCAAATACTCAGTTACTAGGAAGTCTATAAACTGTATCTTCTTGCGAACAATTTTCTTTACGCCTATAAAGCACATACACAGCAAGAAATTGACTCGGTCCTCTGGTCCTTTCTTTACCCTCTTATGATCGTAGATCATTTCCCCTCGTTCAATCGGAGTTTTTTCAAAGAATACTTTTGAGCCATCTCCAACTCGGGAAGAAGAGAGAGGCGCAAAGAAAAAATCTACTTGAAGTAATCCAGCTCCTGTCTTATAGAGCACCAAGGAGTAATTTCCATTAAGTGGAAAATTTTGTTGTGCTTCGTGAAAGAGAACAACTTCTCCAAATCGATCATAGGTTTCAAATCGTCTCTCAATTTCTGTCGGTGTCTCTTCGTCTGTAAAAGTTATCCAAATGTCGACATCACTTAATGAGTCAGATGTATTTTTTCCTATCGACCCAAAGACGTGAGCCTCTAGTGCGAGAGGCCTAAAGTATTCAGTAATTTTTACCAACATCTCTTCCCGGCAACTCACCAAGCTTTTTTCTAACGCAGGCGCCATTCCTTCGAGTATAGCCCCCTTATCAAAGTTTGAAGAAAGGCTAGAAGGTGCTATCCAGAACCCTCTTTAGTCTTAGATGTGCGTCTTGCTTCAGTCCGTCGCGTAGTTTGTAAGCCTGCCGGGCTTCGTTTAAAAGGTTTGTATCAATATCACAAACAAGGAGTTCTTCTCTGTTGTGCTGGAGCTTCGCATGAGAGCCAATGAAAGGTACGGCCACTTGTGAGTGGCCTACCAGAGTCTCCTTCTCGTTTCCGAATGAGACAGTCCCGGCGGCATTTGTGTATACGAAAACGGCGCAGTTTTCTATGGAGCGAGCGACTGCCAGAGAGTTTATAAATTCTGACGTAGGCATTTGGTTGTACTTAAGCACTCCCAACTCATGCCACTCAGTCCAATACGAAGGACAGAAGATGATTTCGACATTTTGCATCTCCATAATGCGAAAAAGCTCAGGGAACACGATATCGAAACAGATGGACAAGGAGGCCTTACCGTATTTTGTGTCAAAGACGCACACGCTTCCGCCTGGCTGCAAATATGCAACCTCGGGGTCCCAGAGGTGAACCTTTCGGTATTTTCCAAGAATCGCGCCAGAGCTATCGATGTAGTAGGCGGTGTTATACCAGCCTTCGGCGTCACCTTCGATTATAGAGCCCGCTGCGATATCGATACCGTACTTCTTTGCAAGTTCCTGAAAGTACCTCACGTATTTGCTCTCGAAGTCCACGTAATCCTTATTGCCACCGATTGGGCCGGTCACGAAATCCTCAGGGAAAGTGATGATATGACACTCTTGAGATACTGCTTTCTGAATAAGGCTCTCTGCTTTATCCAGATTGATATCTGGTGAAAGCTGCGCTATCTCCATCTGTGCGACAGCAACTCGAAATTTCATAAGCAAAGTTTAGCACCAGGTACCCGTCTGATATATGAAAAGGGTATCCATATAGCGGCAATCCGCTACGCAAAGCGCAGCGGATTGCTACAAAAGCACTTTATACCGAAGTTGGCTCTGCCGCCCTAGTAGCTTCTGGCACGGACTCAATAACAGCAGGCACAGGCGCTTCCGCCGCAAGCACTGGCGCGACAGGCGTAGCCGCACCGAGCTCAGTCATGTGTGCCGCATCAAGAAGGCGGTAAGCATGAGCCAGAGAAAGACCTAGAACCGGGAGAAGCACGATGTCGCCCAGGAACTGCAGAATCCGGGAGACGATGTCACCTGCAACCCAGTACGCAACACCTGACACAAGACCGACGATAAGCGCGGCAATGAGGAGCAGTACCAGGAGACCGAAGATACGTGAACGATTGCCCTTCGTGATCGCAGCACTGTGCTTTAGAGCAGCGACAGGCGAAAGCCCTTTATCAACGGCGATGAATCCCGCAAATGCGAACATGATGCCTAGGATGACGCCCGGCACGATAAGAAGAATAAGACCTATGATGATCAGGATGATCGAAAGGAGCATCGTGCCAATAAGCTTCCAGAAACGGGCCGGACGGAAAATGTCGCCATAGCCAACCTGTTCAGGTGCGTCGTGTGCGCGAAGCACAAAGTTCGTCATAACGATTGCCTGTAGAGCAAAGGCAAGGAGGCCGAGCACGACGATAACTGCGATGGTTCCGGGCTGTGCAAGTGTGACGCCAAGACTCAGATACTCAAGAAGAAAGCCGATGCCGTCGACGACAAGAATGGCAAGCGCAAATAAAAGGGGCTGTTTTTTGAATGTTTCCCAGGCGTAGCGGATGCACTCGCGAACGGGAAGTATAGGCTGCTGTACGATTTCCATAATTAATTGATTATTGGCTGCGGTGCTCCTTGCACGTGTCGGCTGCAGGCTCTGCATTCAGACGGTCCTCCTCAATCTCCTTTCCGCAGATGCGGCAGGTGCCGTAGGTGCCTGCCTCCATGTGGGCCAAAGCATTTGCTACCTCGTTGTAGCGGGTTTCAAGATCGTTTAGGATCGATGTGTTCTCACTGTACTGATCGATGACCGTTGCTAGGTCAGCCGGATCTGACGGACGGTCCTCAGCCTCCTTGTTTGTTGCCTCCCAGTCAGCTGGATTTGAAGGATTGCGCCGCCCGACGGTTTCGAGTTCTTTTTCAAGCCGTGCCTTCTCTTCCTCGAGACGGGCACGTAGTGCAGTGGTATCGGTCATATGAAAAAGCGTAGCATGCACGCCACCGAAACTCCACAGCTGATGAGCTACTGGCTCCGGGTAGCCGCAAGTCGCGCTGCAAGAGTCGTAAAAGCTGCTTCGTCGCGTGCGATCAGAAGCGTTTGTTTGTCTGTATACCCGTAGATGACGAGAGTGCGGCCGGCTGCGTCCTTGAGCACACGGACGTCGTAGTTTGCCACTACCGAATCAACGAACTCGCGCGGCGCAGGAGGCGTGATAGGAGGGAGCGGCGAGGTGCTGGTGCTTGTGGTAGTCGCGGTCTGTTGTGGCGTCGGACCCTCGTAGGACGGATACAAAGGATCAAGGTCGCTAAGCATTCGCGACTCCCACCCGAGCATACCTGCAAAGGTTCGCTCGTATGAGTTCACCCTAAGGACGAAGAAGGGCCGCGTCTCTCCGCCAGCGTTCACGATGCCAACGGTGCTCATAAGGTCGACGTTGCGCAGCAGGATGTCAGGCGCACCCAGGTTAAGTTGTCGAATGAGCGCACCCCCTGGCTGTGGAGCAGCGCGCACTCCTAACGGGGTCGAGCTAGCACTCGTTATGTAAGTGACAAGAATATTTCCTTCAACAAGCGGCTGCCCTGCTGCGTCTGCAAGATCTTGGCGGTAGTCAGGACCCGAAAGCTCCATCTTTTCGTCAGCAAAGATAAGTGACGGAACGCCCAGAGTCTCTTCGGTTGCAGAATCGGTGCTCACATAACGATATGCGGCATAGAGCCCTCCCGCCCCGCCTACGATAAGCACAAGCGCAAGGATGGCAGGAACGACCCCGCTTCGCTTCCTGGAGGATGTCGGTGCGCCACTACGCGCATCCTGTTCTGCAGCAAGTACAGTAAAGGACGATGCTTGTTGAGTCTCTATACGGTCAGCGAAGTCTGTCGTGTAAGAGTGGAACGGCGAGGGACCTGCTTGTGAAGGGCGTTGCGGTTGGATTACGCCAGGCGGAGGCGGAGGCATGGGACGTGCCGCTGGCGCCGGGGGTGCGGGGGGAATAAAGGGAGGCGGTGCTGGTTGTGCGGGCGGGGGTGGTGGTTGAACGGGTGGTGTAACAAGCGGCGGTGCGGGCGGCTTGAAGTCAGGAGGCGGTGCGGGCTGAGGCGGTGAAGTGAGTTGCCGTGGTGGTGGCGGGACGAATAGTCGCACCGGCGGTGGAACGTAGGGTCGAGAGCGTGGAGGGGGCGGAGGGACTACGGGCGCTGGGGGAACAGGCACCGAAACCGGCGGAGGCGGTGCTGGTTGTGCGGGCGGGGGTGGTGGTGCCGGCGGACGTGCCTGCATGGACGGAGGCTTGGGTGCAGGAGGAGCCGGCGGCGTCAGCGGCCCACCGGCTACGCGCTGACGTAAACGGGTAAGTATCTCGTCCCGTCGCTGCGCTTCGGTCATTGGAGGAGGGGGAGCAACAGGCGCTGGCTGAGGACGTGAGGGAGGAGGAGGAATGCGTGGCGGCGACGATGGTCGTGGAAATGGACTTGGGCGCGCTGCTGGGGCAGCAGCCGCGGCCCTGTTCTGCGCAAATACACCATCGCTGTCTTCTTTAGAGATGACGAATTGTTCCTGAGGAACATCACGAATGACGCCTCCTGGACGATTAACCGGTGACTCGTCGACGTCCGGAAGCGTTACTCCGTCGCTGTCGTCGTTAGGCCGGGGCTTAGGTTGAGGCAGGGGCTGGTGCGTCAGACGTGCCACATCCTCCGCATATGTGCGGATGTAGGGGGTCGGATCCTTCTGTGAGGTGTCCGCTACCGGCGTGCCCTTTTGGTCCTTCGGATCATTCGTAGAAGAATCTGCCATTTCCTTTGTATTTTACATGCGAAAGGCCCCGAGCGGGGCCTTTCTTCTGTGCTTAGCTGCGTTCTGTGCCGCCGCGGCCAATTAGGAATTTCTTCGGGTCGTCGCACATGTCAGTGAATGCGTGCGCAGCCTCTTTGAGCTTTGCCGAAGAGGACTTGCCGAAGGAGATTACCTCCACCTGGCATCCCATGTTGAGGTCGAGGAACTCGATAAGCGGTACAAAGTCCCCGTCTCCGGTGGCAAGAATGACCGTGTCGAGCTTAGGGGCGAGCTTTACGGCATCGATTGCCAGACCCACATCCCAGTCGGCTTTCTTCGCGCCGTCAGAGAAGACCTGCAGGCCTTTGACCTTCGTCTCTATTCCAATTTTAGTAAGCGCTTCAAAAAAGGCACCTTCCTCCCCGCCCTCAGTCGAAATGACGTAGGCGATTGCGCGCACGAGGATACGGTCACCGACTGCTTCCGCAAGTACGTTGGCAAAGTTAACACGAGTCTTATATAGGTGCTTGGCGCTGTGGTAGAGGTTCTGAGTATCGATGAATACGCCTACGCGCTGCGCCGGATGTTTAATAACTGCCATAGCAAGAAATGATTAGGAGGAGCCCGTAACACTGGACTCGATTTTTATTAAAACTGGTGGCGAGGGCGCCACGTCTATAAGCTTACCACTCGGGGGAGACCAAAAAACGAAACCCCGGACCGTGCCGGGGCCTTCGCTTATCGCTTCAAGCCAAGCTTCTTAATGAGTGCCGAATACTGGCGCTTGTTGTTTTTCTCCAAGTAGCGGAGATGCGAGCGGCGGTCGGCAACCATCTGCAGAAGCCCGCGACGGGAGTGGAAGTCCTTCTGATTTTTCTTCAGATGCTTCGTAAGCTCCTCGATTTTACGGCTCAAAAGCGCGACCTGGACTGCCGGCGAGCCGGTATCCGAATCATGCATAGCGCCGCTCTTTATAGTGGCGGTCTTTACGCGTTTGGTAAGCATTACGCCTACCTTACCACACCTTGACTAATCGCGCAAGTGTCCCAAAAAGGCACGGTCTGCACCACCGTTCTGAGTATAAGCTCCGCAGTTAGGTCTTAAGACTGCTTTTGGAAGCCTTCAATCGCCTTCAAAACCTCCATCGGTATCGTGAAGACAACTGTGTTGCTTTGGTCGGAGGACATGTCGTTAATTGCCTGCAGAGTGCGCAGATGTAGTGCGCCCGGGGTTGCAGCGAGCATGGCAGCTGCAGTCGCCACGTTCTGTGCAGCCGCGAGCTCGCCCTCGGAGTTGATGATGACAGCCCGCTTCTCGCGTTCTGCCTCTGCCTGCTTTGCGATTGTGCGCTCCATGTCGCCGGGGAGGCTCACATCCTTGAGCTCAACGTTCTGCACTTTAAGGCCCCATGGGTCGGTTTCAAGGTCGACGACTTCGCGGATGCGATCGGCGATCTGGTCGCGACTCGAAAGTAGTTCATCGAGAGTCACTTCTCCCACGATATTACGCATTGTTGTTTGCGCATACTGGGAGATGGCATAACGGAAGTCTTCAATTTCAAGGATGGCCTTCACCGCATCGGAAACGCGGTAGTAGATGACCGCGTTGACCTTTACCGAGACGTTGTCGCGGGTGATGGCGTTCTGGTCCGGCACGTCCACCGCCTTCACGCGGATATCTATCTTTTGATACGTCTGGAATACCGGGATCACGATGCGCCACCCCGGCTCCATAATTCCTGAAAAACGGCCCATCGTAAGCTTCACTCCCCTCTCGTATTGGTTTACCTGACGAATAAGAAGGATGAGGAGGAAGACGACGGCTACGGCAATGAAGATGTAGGTCATTCCTTTAGTATAGAACGAGCGGCTAAAGCTACAATGTAGGAAAGATTGTGCGAAGCAGGTGCTACTATCCTTAATATGAACGCTGAGACCTTGAAGCGCCAGTTTCTTGAGTACATTGAAATCGAGCGTGGTCGTGCCGTCAAAACCATTGAGAACTACGCGCACTATCTGGAACGGTTCTTCGCCCAGATGCAGATCAAAGAAGTCGGTGACATAACCGAAGATCGTGTCCGCGAATTCCGTATGTGGCTCAATCGTCAGCCAGGAGTCGCGGGCTCTATGAAGAGGCGCACGCAAAATTACTACCTAATCGCGCTCCGCGCTTTCCTTAAATACTTGCGCAAGCGCGATATCGCTGCGCTTTCTCCTGAAAAGATCGAATTAGCCAAACTCCCCGAGCGTTCGCTGGACCTAATTAGTCCGGCTGAGCTCGAAAGACTAATGGAGGCGGCCAGCGGGGACGATCTCAAGTCTGTGCGCGATAAGGCTATTCTTGAACTCTTTTTCTCAACAGGCTTGCGCGTTTCTGAACTGTGTTCGCTCGATAACGATCTTGACCTTTCTCGTGATGAGTTCTCAGTGCGCGGCAAAGGCGACAAGGTGCGCGTCGTTTTCCTCTCTCCTGCAGCAAAAGATGCCATACGCACCTACTTAAAGAATCGTAAGGACATGGAGGAGGCTCTTTTCGTAAGCACGCCGCGCGGCAAGGAAAACAAGTCCGTGCCAACGCGTCTCACGCCTCGCTCCATTGAAATGCTTATTAAAACGTATGCTGCCAAGGCCGGCATTACAAAAAAAGTAACTCCTCACGTTTTACGCCACTCCTTTGCTACGGACCTTCTCTCAAACGGCGCCGACATCCGATCGGTCCAGCAGCTTCTCGGCCACGCCTCTATAAACACGACACAGATTTACACCCACGTTACCGATGCGCACCTGCGCGAAGTTCACAAAAAGTTCCATTCACGGAGCCGCTAGCTGCCGCAGTCGCAATGCTTTAACTTTAAGAGCTCGCGTTGACGTGCGAGCGTATCAATATAGGTGCGTTGTTGCAGGCCTCCCTTCGCCAGTCGTTTATCCAGAGGAGAAGCGTGTCTGTATCCACGTCTCTGCATTTCCAGAACAAGTTTCTCGTGTCTAGCATAAAGCGCCGCAAGTTTCCCCATCCATCTCTTAGTCTCTGGATGATGAGAATAGCCCCCCTTCCCCTCGTGCCTGGTCAGAATATTCCAGAGGCCGTGGAGCTCGCGATGTTCGCCGAGCAGGTGCTTTCGACAGAGCTCCTTTGGAGGCAGGTCCCAGACTCTCATTGCGGAAGTATATATCTACACCCTGATGACCAGCATCAAGTTGGTGGCTCCCGACTCTCCTGCGCGGAGACCTGCAGTGACGATAATCATGTCGCCTTCCTTTGCGTACTCCTTCTCCTTAAGGAAGTTCGGAATAAAGGAAAGAGTTTCGTCTAGCGATGAGAGGCGGTGAATAGCATGCGCCTCAACACCTTTCGAGAGCGCAAGCTGCCGCATGGTTGATGCGCTTGGTGTGAGCGCCACGATGGGACAGTGGGGATGGAAACGCGCAACTCCCCGTGCCGTAGCGCCTGACTCTGTAGGCGCGACGATTGCGACAACGCCCAGATCGGCAGCCGCCTCGGCAACGGTCTTGGTAATAGTGTCAGAAACAGATGCGCCCGTGAGGGCGGGAGAAGTCTTCTCTGCTTCGGCTGCTATACGTGCAAGCGTCTCGACTGCTTCAACCGGATACGCACCAAGCGTGGTTTCCTCCGAAAGCATGACGGCGTCAGTGCCATCAAAGACAGCGTTAGCAACGTCGGAGATTTCGGCCCGCGTGGGAACCGGGCTGTAGATCATCGTTTCAAGAAGCTGCGTTGCTGTGATTACGGGCTTGCCTAGCTCGTTGCACTTGCGAATAATTTCCTTCTGTCTCCGCGGCACTTCTTCAGCCGGGATCTCGATGGCAAGATCGCCTCGCGCAACCATTGCGCCGTCGGAAACTGCGAGCACCTCGTCGAGGTTCTCGATGGCCTCCTGAGTTTCGATCTTCGAAATAATTTGTATATGCGGTGCGCCTAGTTCTTTAAGCACGGCGCGGAGGTCGATGACGTCTTGCGGACGACGAACAAAAGACAGAGCCACCATATCCACCCCGTTTTTCACGCCGAATGCCAGATCTTCGCGATCTTTGGGTGTGATTGTGTCTATGGAAAGATAAGCGCCCGGAACATTAACACCGCGGCGCTGCTTCAGTTCCCCGCCAACAATCACACGGCAGTGAATTTCGCTTCCCTCAACCGCAACAACCTCCAGTTTCTTTTTGCCGTCGTCGAGCATAATCACGGACCCCGAACGTACCTCCTCCGGAAGCTTCGGGTAGTTCACATAAATTCGCTCCGGAGATCCAACGCATTCCTCGGTCGTAAGCGTGAGCGCTGCACCCTCCTCTATCGTAATTCGTTCAGTTTTATAGATGCCTGTGCGGATCTTGGGCCCTGCAAGGTCTTGAAGAATAGCCACCGGCTTATCCAGTGCCGCAGCCACCCTGCGGCCGTTCTCGATACGCGCCAGATGTTCGGCGTGGTCGCCGTGACTCATGTTGAGTCGCATGACGTTAAGGCCCGCCTCGATAAGGCGGGTGAGCATTTCTTCTGATTCGGTCTTGGGTCCTATCGTCGCAACGATCTTAGTGTGTTTAGCCATCTTGCGAACCTACACCCAAAAGTGACCGCCAGCAAGTAAATAAGCCGTTTTTAAGTGGATAACTGATGAGAACTTAGGTTGATGTCGGGAATATCTCAGTAGAGTCAGCGGTCATTGGCTTACCCTCAAGCGACCCCGTCCGCCAGAAAACTTCCGTTAAGGAACAGGAACGCTCCAGATCTGACTGCTCTCCCGCTTGACCGGGGGCGTCATATGCGGAACCATGGCCTTGAGCAGTTCTTTATAGGTGAAGAACCGCGCCCCAGGGAGACATCTCATGCAAGTGACCGTTCACAAAGAGCGGGTATTTGCCCTTCTCGATGCGCTCCTGAAGCGTTGGAAGAAGCGGCAATTCCCCTATGACCAACCGGATGCGATTATTCCGCAGACCATCATCCCGGACGACCTGCGTGCCGATAAGGTTGCTCTTACCACCTTCTACTTCTATGCCTGTATCTATATGCGCGGGGGTATCGAAAGCCTCCAGGCGTTCCAGGCGCTCCTGCGGATGCGGGAAGCACACCCGGAGTGCTTTGATCCGTTGCGGGCACAGTGGATGAGAGTGGAGGAGGTGCAGGCAATACTGAAAAGGTATATTGGCTGGGACTCAAAAGCGGCCAGCAGGAACTGGGTCGAGAATTCATGGAGGCTTGCCTCGTACTGGAATGCCAACCCGCTCGTCCTTTTCAAGGGAATCCAGGACTATGACGAGGCCCTTCGCCGACTCCGCAACAAGCTCACCAAGCGTGACATGAAGGCGGCAGGTCACGGCGGTCTGGGCTTCCGGGGTTTCCAGCCCAAGATGGTGTCCATGCTCGTCTACTTCCTCGATTGGGAGGGGTTGCTCAAGCCGCGTTTCGCGTACCCGAGCCCGGCCGACTTCCACAACTTCAGATTGGGCCTGGCAACGGGCGCGATTGAAGTCTCACCAAGGCCGCAGCGGATCCGGACGTCCGAAAGGCTTTCGGCACCGTGGCGTAAGGTGGTGTTGGAGTACATCCAGGAGCGTCGGGCTGATCCGGTAGAAGTCGCGGATGCGCTCTGGCTTTTCTCGCTTGTCATGTGCGGGAACTCTCCAATCACGGCGGAGCGCGAGGCTGAGAACGATTCCGGTCTCACCGCAAGGAAGTTGTTCTCGAGTGAGGAGTTGCCGCAAGCGACTGACCACCCCGCATACTTCCTCATGCGGCGGTTTCGCAGGAGGCTTGCGACCACGTGCCTGAAGTGCTCGCTACGGGAGGCCTGTACACTTGCCATACCCTCGGCCCCGTATTACCGGAAGGGATTTCTCGTTCTGCGGGAGCGCTTCCGTATCGAGGACCATCTGCCTACAATCGATCCGGATACGCCACGCGCGACGGTAGAGGGGAGCGAAAACCTCCACCTCTTTGGGCCCGATACGTTGTAACAGCGACGTGCCGGGCTTTTTTATATAGATGTGCCGTGCTGTCCCAGACTTATCCACGGGCGGCCTTTCGTTGCCCGCGGTATCTTGTAGATAGATTCACAGCAGCTTCACAACCAGGAAGGACGGCAGATGACGTACGAGGAGAACGTGCTGTCCCGCTTCCTGAATTGGAGGCCGGACGAGGATTGGTTCGATGATGAAACACCGCACGAGCCGATAGAGTCCGATTTCTCGGAGCCCACGGAGCGACCTCTCGCTTATTGGCACTGGAATTTCGTGCACAACCAGTATGACTGGAGCGACCCTGAGTTCCTCAAACAGAGCACAGGTCCCCATGCTTACCGGGTGGTGCCGCTCACGCAGGGCTATTTCATGATCGTGTCCCCGCACGACTATCAGCGGATGACACGATTCCCTGACGGGACGCCTAAGCGGTGGCAGGTCAACATCCAGCGGGATGCGCGTAGTGGCGAGATAACCGGCGTTTATGCGCGCAGGTGGGGCCGTGGTGATGAGCCAACATGCGTGTACGCACACCGTGAGCTCATCGGGTGTCTCGACAGTAACGGTATCGTGGACCACCTGAACGGATGGGGGCTGGATAATCGGCGAGGCACGCAGGAGCATCCTGTAAACCTGCGCTATACCAGCAGAAGTGCGAACATGCACAACGCGCTTCGCACAAGGGTCAGCAACTCCGGGCTTCCGCGTGGCGTCGAGCTTCGCAGGAAGAACAGGCGGGGCAGGCAGCTCTATGGCGGCATGTACTGCAAGCGGTTCGGCACGAAGGTGAAGACCGTGCGCAGCAAGCGCGTATGGCTCACCCCCGGTCCGGCAGCGCAGTGGTACCAGAAGCAGATGGAGAAGCTGAACGAACGGCGGACTGCCTGGGCCCACAATCCCGAATCCGTGAACTTCCCCGTCTTCCCTCCCTGCTGGGACGTTCCATTCTGAACCTTGTGCCGCCGCCTCCCGGAGGCGGCTTTTTTGTTGCTGCGAACCGGCACGATCTGTCTCATGACTCCATATAGGTTGCTTGGTGGCAGGTTTAAAGCGAGCATGCAGTACAATGCCCGCATGAAGCTCGTCTCCTGGAATGTGAACGGCCTGCGTTCGGTAGCGCGTAACGGTTACTGGCTACCCTTCCTTAAAGGGACCAAGCCGGACGTAATTTGCCTTCAAGAGGTGAAGGCGGAGCCCGACCAGCTTCCCGAGGAGGTACGTGAAGTCGGAGGCTTTTCCTCATTCTTTTCGCCGTGCCAAATCAAAAAGGGTTATAGCGGCGTTGCGCTCTATTCCCGTATCGAGCCCCTGTCCGTTATATATGGTATGGGCACTAAGGAGTTCGATCAGGAAGGACGCCTTGTTGGTGCGGAATATGAGGACTTCTGGTTGCTGAACATTTACTTTCCAAATGGTGGCCGCGGTCCGGAGCGGCTTGACTTCAAACTCCGCTACTACGAGGCCTTTCTTGCTTTTTGTGAAGGGTTGCGCAAAAACAAGCCTGTAATTTTCTGTGGTGACGTGAATACCGCGCACTTCCCTATCGATCTTGCGCGGCCAAAAGAAAACTCCAATAACACAGGCTTTTTACCTATTGAACGCAAATGGCTGGACGAAGTTGTGGCGGCAGGCTACATCGATATTTTCAGAAGCTTCTACCCAAATCAAAAAGATATCTACTCGTATTGGGATAATTTCACGCACGCCCGCGAACGAAATGTTGGCTGGCGTATCGATTACTTCTTTGCTGTAGAGGAGTTTTTGAAGCACATAAAATCAGCGGCTATTCACACTGACATTTTTGGTTCGGACCATTGCCCCGTTTCAATCACGCTCAAGTGAGGTCTCATAAAGGACATATCCACACCTGTCCTTTACAATATGTCCTATAGAGCTGTATGATGCATAGCAGCAGATGATCTTTCATAGCTCTTTGTATCAGAGCCAAGTAACAAAGCACCTTCTCCCCGGCTAGCGAACGGGGCGATCCCCAAAGAACAAGTGAGTCAGGTAGGAAGGTTGCACGTGAAAGGCACAGCAGCCAGATTCGAATTTCTCCTGGAGACCCCCAAAACCCTGCCCGCACTCAAATATTTTGGTCTTCAAATCGAATCACGGCAGCAACGGCAAGAGGCCGCGCAGGGCGATTTCACTCATTGGAATCCCCCTTCGCGGCCTCTTTTCTCGTACTCGCTAGTT
>DASVVA010000009.1:0-4687 GCA_036386775.1 Minisyncoccota bacterium | reverse complement strand
GGCGGGGCAGCTTGTGCGACCGTTATTTGAGGGTTTGGGTGCCGCTACTCTAGGTGGTGCGGCTGCCTACATCTCGCTTGCCTTCATGGGAACGATCGCACCGCTCACGTCACTTCTCGTTGTGGTTGCGGAAGGTCTTGTTGCTGGTATCGTAGGCCTAGCCGTTGCCGGCACAGTACTTGCCTTCCTAGAAAACCAGGAGTATCAGAATCTCGTCGCTTCACTCAGGCGCCTCACCAGTTCGCGTGCGCTTGAGCCGTACGATCTGACTGACGATCCGCAGAGCCCTTAGTCTTCAGGCTTAGCCGTACGGTATGTCGCTCAGTATGCGCGCACCTCACTCAATGCAAATCCGAAACTTCAGCATCATCGCACATATCGATCACGGAAAGTCCACGCTCGCGGACCGAATGCTTGAGCGCACGGGCACCATCGAGGCCCGCAAAATGCGCGACCAGGTACTCGACCGCATGGATCTCGAACGGGAGCGCGGCATCACTATTAAGATGCAGCCGGCCCGCATGCGCTTTACGTCTAAGGACGGAGAGGAGTACACGCTCAACCTGATCGATACTCCCGGGCATATCGACTTTGCGTACGAGGTGTCTCGCGCACTTTCGGCTGTGGAAGGGGTCATTCTGCTTGTGGATTCAACGCAGGGCGTACAGGCACAGACTCTCACCACCCTCAATATGGCCAGAGAGGCAGGCTGCGTCATTATCCCCGTGCTCTCGAAGATAGACGCACCCGCCGCCCGTCCCGAAGACGTGTCGCTTGAGCTCGCCGACCTCCTTTCTGTGGATCCTGAAACTGTGCTTGCCGTATCGGGGCGTACGGGTGAGGGCGTTGAGGAACTCCTTCAGGCCATTGTTGAGCGTGTGCCGGCCCCGCGAAATGGCGACGGCAGTCAGCGCGCCCTCATCTTTGACTTTTCGTACTCGACGCACCGCGGCATCACCGTATTCGCGCGTGTCTTTGATGGTGAATTTAAGAAAGGCGACATCCTGCGTTTTGCGGCGGCTGGCAGCCGCTTCACTGCGCTTGAGACCGGCATTTTCATGCCTGACGAACTGCCGACTGAACGCCTGGGTCCCGGCGAAATCGGCTATATAGTGACCGGCGTAAAAGAAGCTGGCGTTGTGAACGTGGGAGATACTGTTATCGCAAACACAGGCACTACGGAGGGACTGGAGGGGTTTGAGAAGCCGCGCCCGGTAGTGTGGGCATCTGTGTATCCCGAAAGCCAGGACGACCTTGCCGAACTCAGGCAGGCCCTTGAGCGCCTGCGCCTTTCAGATTCGTCCCTCTCGTTTGAAGAGGAGTCCTCAGGCGTACTTGGTCGCGGCTTCCGGTGCGGCTTCCTGGGAATGCTTCACCTTGAGATCGTTACCGAACGCCTGAAGCGTGAATTCGATCTCGCGCTTATCGTTACCATCCCCACGATCGCATACTCTGTTACCAACAAACAGGGGAAGCGCGAGGTCGTATACACGCCTTCGAAGTTCCCTGCGTACGGAGAGACACTCTCCATTGAGGAGCCCTGGGTAAAGGTGGTCCTTATCACACCCGCCGACACTCTGTCAGGCATGATTCAGCTATTTCATGATCACGAGGGTGACGTGAAGGAAACCGAGGCGCATGTCGACGGACGTATTGAACTTCGCGTTGAGATGCCGCTCCGTGAACTTATGCGCGGTTTTTTTGACCGTGTAAAGAACGTGTCCTCAGGGTACGCCTCGCTCTCGTACGAATTCCTTGATGAACGACCGGCCGACGTCGTGAAGCTTGAGATCTTTGTTGCCGACGAGCCGGTACCTGCTTTTGCACGCGTCATTGCGCGCCGCCGTGTTGAAGAGGAAGGGGAGCGTATGGTTGAAAAGCTGCACGGCATTCTTCCGCGCCAGATGTTCGTCGTAAAAATTCAGGCGCACGCGCTTGGACGCATCGTTGCTTCCCGTTCTATATCAGCCCTAAGAAAGGATGTGACCGGTTACCTTTATGGCGGCGACATCACCCGCAAAATGAAGCTTCTTGAGAAGCAGAAAAAGGGGAAGAAGCGCCGAGGTGAGCACGCAAAAATGGATATTCCGCAGGAGGTATTTATGAAAATGGTACAGGAATCGGAAAGATAAAAAGGGGCTTGGTATACTCAAGATAATGATTCGCAGGACGACCAAGAACCGTGTACGCGAATACGTTATCGCAGCGATTCTTTCCCTGGTCATCATCTGGCTTCTTTCCCTTGTATGGAGTATTGCCAGAAAGGAAGAGATTGCCCGCAGAACCGTAGGCGAAACAAAGGCCGAGCTCGAGCTTTTGAAGGAGCGCGAGGAAATCTTGCGGGGGAATCTGGCCGAGCTTAGTACTGACCGTGGACGGGAAGATGTTTTGCGCAAAAACTTCGGCGTTGCGCGCCCGGGAGAGGAAGTTATTATCGTTGTACCCCCGAAGGAGCCGCCGCAGCCGCCGCCCATGCCGTGGTGGAAGCGGGCGCTCAACTTCATAGGGCTCTAGGGCAAAAAGCGGGATTCGTTTAGTGGCAGGACGCGACCTTCCCAAGGTTGAGACACGAGTTCGATTCTCGTATCCCGCACCGCATGAGCACAGAAGCGTATGTCCGTTGCTGAGCTTCTTGGCGACTTCGTTATCCACATACCCCTTATGCTATACTGCCTGTCTAAATAGATTCTATGGATAAATCAGTCACCATTTACAGCACCCCGACGTGTCACTTTTGTCAGCTTGCCAAGGAGTTTTTCACGCAGAACAATGTCTCTTACACCGAGCACAATGTTGCTGCTGACATGGAGAAGCGCCAGGAGATGATCGAAAAGAGCGGTCAGATGGGAGTCCCCGTTATATTCGTTGGCGACGAAATGATTGTCGGCTTTGATAAGGAGAAGCTTGCGGCAGCCGTCGGCGCGCCAACTTCCTAGTTCGGTTTTTCAAAAAGCGCCCCTCAAAAGAGGGGCGCTTTTGTGTTAGGCTCCGAAAAGCGCCCTCGTAGTTCAATGGATAGAACAGCGCACTCCTAACGCGCCGATGCAGGTTCGATTCCTGCCGAGGGCACAGAAACAGAAAGGGAAAGACTTCATCAACGGCTTATTAACTAAGCCTGTATACTACCAACATGAACCTAATGCACCCCCGTTATCGCATTGTTATTGCTCTCATAGCCCTTCTGCTTGTCGCCGGGGGAGCCTACGCCTACCTGGAAAGCATGGATGGCTCTGTACCAGACCCTGCGCCCATGGCTACCAGTACAGCCGCATCAGGAGAGGCAACGACTACGCCTCCCGCTCAGGAAGACGAAGCGGAAGATATTACACCTGTAGCAACTGCCTCTGATCATGGCTACGGCACGGCGACACTAAAGCTCAATGAGGCAGCCAGTTTCCCGGACGGACTTTCAATTCGCGTGACCGAAGTTGTTGAAGACAGCCGGTGTCCGGCAAATGCCAACTGCATACAGGCCGGTACCGTGCGCATTTCTGTGCGCACCCGCTCCGCAATGGGAGTGAGTACCAATATCTTTAAGCCGGGTTCTGTACTTACGACTGAAGTTCATAAGATTACGCTTGTAAGTGTCGCTCCACAGACGATGGCCGGGCGCCGGATTGCCGACAATGACTACCGGTTCACCTTTAAGGTAGAAAAGCGCACAGCAGCCACAAATCCGGGGACCACAGGCGGCTGCTACATTGGCGGGTGCTCGGCCCAGCTTTGTACCGATAACCCGGGCGCAGCCTCAGACTGCGCGTATCGGCCGGAGTATGCCTGCTACAAGACCGCAAAATGTGAACGTCAGTCAAACGGGCAGTGCGGCTGGACACAAACTTCTGAGCTTGCGGCGTGTCTCTCAAACCCGCCGGCGCTCAACTAGTCCAATAAGTAAAAGGGGCCGGGGAGAGAATGTTTACGCATTCTCTCCCCGGCCGACTATGCATTTCTCATAGCAACCCCAAACTAATTAACTGGTAATGCTAGTGGTTTATCTCACACATACCTAGATTCCAGCCGTTACAACAAAGGGTCTTCCGTCACTGCACCCGTTCGAAAAGTCTTTTCCTAAACGAGGTAATCGAGACCGCAAGCGCGAGCCTTCGAAAACCTCATGAGTAAATATAAAAGAAAAGAGGTGAACCCGGGATGAACTACGCTACGGTGTACTCACTTGTGTCAGTATCCCCGGTGTCTTCTTCGTTCGCTTCCTCCTCCTGCACCATCTTAGGGAAAGTAATCTCAATTGTTGTGCCTCGTCCAAGCGTGCTGCGCACGAATATCTTGCCGTTGTGACCACGGACTATCTCGTTAACAATCGCAAGTCCCAGACCGCTTGAGCCGCCTCCTACACCGCGTACTCTTGAAGTGTCCGCACGGTAGAAAGGCTGAAAGATATAGTAGAGGTCCCTTTTTGCTATACCAATGCCCGTATCTGCAACCGATGCGGTGACCTCATCGCCGTTGTCACGTACCGTAACTGAAACCTGCCCGCCCTCATTTTTGGGAGTGTAATTAATGGCGTTCTTCACCAGGTTGGTAAAGACCTGTTCGATACCGGTGAGATTGCCTAAAATGGGCGTTTTACCGTCCGTCTGGCAGGAAAGCTCAACTCCCCGGGACTGCGCGAGCGCAGCATGGCGACCGATAACCGTTTCTGCCACCTCTGAAAGGTCAATCTCCTTCA
>DASVVA010000008.1:0-4760 GCA_036386775.1 Minisyncoccota bacterium | reverse complement strand
ATAGCTGAGGAAACCTTGTTCTTTCGACGTGCGGGGTTCTCACCCGCATTGTGGTTACTTGTGCCTGCATTCTCACTTCGCAACGCTCCACCATGGGTCACCCCTTTGGCTTCATCGCGGATGCGAACGCTCTCCTACCGCATACATCTTTCGAAAAAGACGCACACCCGCAGTTTCGGTATAACGCTTAACCCCGATCATCTTCGGCGCAAGGACTCTCGATGAGTGAGCTGTTACGCTTTCTTTAAATGGTGGCTGCTTCTAAGCCAACATCCTCATTGTCAGTGAATCCTCACTTCCTTAAGTTGTACTGAGCGTTAATTTAGGGACCTTAACTGGCGATCAAGGGCTCTTCCCCTTTCGACGCGTGGAGCTTCGCCCCCACTGTCTAACTGCCGTGCTGTAATCTGCCGGTATTCGGAGTTTGATAGGAACAACGAGGTTTCCCCCTATTTGTCCCTTCCAGTGCTCTACCCCCGGAGGGATCACACGACGCCAGCCCAAAAGCTGTTTCGGAGAGAACCAGCTATTACCAAGTTCGATTAGCTTTTCACTCCTTACCACAAGTCATCCCAAGACGTTGTACGATCTACGGGTTCGGGCCTCCATGTGAGTTTCCTCACACTTCACCCTGCTCATGGCAAGCTCACTTGGCTTCGGGTCGTATGTATGATACTGACGCGCTATTCACACTCGGTTTCCCTGAGGCTCCGTCCAGTAACGGACTTAGCCAAATGCAACATACATACACTCGCAGGCTCATTCTTCAATAGGCACGCTAAGAAGGACATAAATGCCCCCCTTAACCCTTTGTAAGTACACGGTTTCAGTTCTATTTCACTCCCCTCTCGGGGTTCTTTTCACCTTTCCCTCACGGTACTAGTTCACTATCGGTCTTATGCATTATTTAGCCTTACCGGTTAGTTCCGGCAGATTCACCCGGGCTATTCGTGTCCCGGGCTACTCAAGAACAGGAGCACAAAAGAGTTGTGTATTTCGCGTACGGGGCCATTACCCTCTGTGGCGTTGCTTCCCAGCAACTTCCGCTATAGACAACTTTTGTAACTTTTGCCGTACAAGTACGGAGCTCCTGCCTTACAACCCCGCTATCCGAAGATAACGGTTTGGGCTGTTCCCGTTTCGCTCGCCGCTACTAAGGGAATCGCAAGAGCTGCCTTCCATCCGCTCGAGCATATCAAGCAGACAGAAGGCAACTCACTATTGCTTTCTATTCCTCTGGGTACTGAGATGTTTCACTTCCCCAGGTTCGCTTCCTGACACATATGGACAGGATGACCTTTACAGGCCGGGTTTCCCCATTCGGACACCTCCGGATCAAAGGCTACAAACCGCCTCCCCGAAGCATTTCGCAGGTTAGTCACGTCCTTCATCGCATGCATAAGCCAAGGCATCCACCGCGCACCCTTCAGTTTCCAGTGCGGAAACCTGAATACCACTTAACTTATTTTCTGTGATTGCAATATCAATTTTACTTCCCTGAGTGCGCGAGCACTCGAGAAAGTTCGTTGATTTACCTTACGTATTCGTTTGTCAAAATACGGTGTCCGTCGCTCGATCAAAACGCTTACCCTCCTAGTTCTAAATGCTTGCGCATTAAAAAACGCCGCTCGGGCGGCGAAGAAATGGCTGCTACAGCCGCTCCTTTACCCGCTCCTCACTTTAGGTGGATTTCGTCTCGGTCGTAGACACGTAGAGGGAGTATATACGTAGCCAATTTTAGTGTCAAATCTCGCTCGCGCTGCCGGCTGAGAGTACCTGCTGAGACGCCTAAAACGTGCCGCTTGAGACGTTGTGCTTTGCCCAATCAACCCTTGGACTTGGGCAAATATGAAGAAAGCCCCGCCAAAGCAGGGCTTTCTTCATATTTGCTAGGTCAGCAATTAGCGAACCTGTTCGTGCATCCGGTCGATGACACGCGCAGCTGCCTGCTGACCGCCCAGGCCAAAGGAGAGGCCGAAGGCGAGCGCAAGCGCCATCACGAAGCCCGAGAAGAGGGGCTGAATGATGTCGTTGGCGATGTGCAGGTGCGAGAGCGCTGCGAGGATCGCAAAGATCCAGATTGCCCAGCGCGCGAGCGAGCCCAAGAGGTTGGCCGAGCGAAGATTCGCCGCAGCCGCAGCACCCGCAACCACCCTCTGCACTACGTCCGCGAGGACGGCCGCTACCAGAAGGATGAGGACGGCGATGATGACCTGAGGTAGGTATCGGAGCACTACCTCGCGCAGGAACTCGGTTACTGCAGTGAGGTGCAGTACATCGAATGCCGCGATGAGGAAGACGATGATGAAGAACCACTTGACGAGTGTGCCAAGGAAAGCGCCGGCGTTCAGACGAAGGCCTGCACGTTCAACGACCGTTTCCACACCTGCGGAACGAAGCGCCTGGTCGACGCGGGCCGCATTCACGACCTGCGTAACAAGACGTCCAAGACCAGCACCGATCAGCCAGCCGAGGATGAAGATCACCAGCGCGATCAGAAGGTTCGGGAGGAACGCAATCACACCGGAGCCAAGTCCGTAGAACGACTGCGTCAGCACATCCGCCCATGTATTGAGGACCATATTAGGTTACGTAATTATTTGTGTAAGGGCTGCAGCTCATCGCTGCTTACTTAAAAGTGTACCAAGCCGGGTTAAATCCGCATGAAGCTCTGCAGGACACTGTGGATACGCAAAACCGGCCCGTTTGGGCCGGTTTTACTGCCTCTCTAGCCCGATACGGTCTAGGAGTATGCGATTCGGATAGTCGAGCACGTCCCGGATAAGCCTGTCGTAGACGCTTACGCGATACTTGAAGTCCTCAGTTGAGAAAGTCGCGTATGAAAGCTCGCGCCCAAGCTCAGCCTCAAGCTTGTGCACGCTGTTCTCAAGCGCCTTCTCGTTTAGACGGTCTCCAACAATAAGCATGTCGATCTTCGTCTCCACGGCACCCGTGAACATGCCCGAGAGCACGACGAGGCGGAGCGTTCCAGCGCGCTTCACGCTTGCAAGCATTTCTGTGTCGCCAAGCGATGTCGTCGTACGCAGAAATGTTGTGAGCGCGTACAGGTGTGGGAAGCGGGCATTCACTGTGTATTGCGGACCGCCCTTCACTGAGCGCTTGCGAATGACGTTCGCAGCAATGAGAGCAGCCAGTTCGCGGCGCACTGTATCTTTCGGTGTCTTCGTGCGAGTAACGATCTCACTTGCGGGAAACGCTTGGCCTTCATTGAAGAGAAAGAGGCGGAGGAGCTTCAGTCGTGCAGCGCTTCCGAATAGTCGTGCGAGCGGGTCCATGTATGAAGGCTATTGTACCCCTCCGTGTAGGCTCTGCAAGGAATAGCAAAAGACCGCTTTTGGGCGGTCTTTTGCAAAAACAAATGAAAGCTACTTGAGGGTAACTTTACCGCCAGCCTCTTCGATCTTGGCCTTGAGCTCGTTTGCCTCGTCCTTAGCAACACCCTCCTTGAGTACGGAAGGCGCACCATCAACAAGGTCCTTAGCCTCCTTGAGACCAAGCGCGAGCACTTCCTTGACCGCCTTAATAACGGCGATCTTGTTTGCGCCTGCGTCGCTGAGCTCAACGGTGAATGAGGACTTCTCCTCTTCCCCACCGCCGGCACCGCCGGCTGCGGGGCCCGCAACTGCAACTGCAGCCGCCGAGACGCCGAACTTCTTCTCGAAAAGCTTCACAAGCTCGTGGAGCTCCATGACGCTCATCTTCTCGATAGCCTCGACGATCGACTTAAACTTCTCTGGAACCTCGACCTCAGCTTCCGCCTCTGCGGGAGCCTCAGCCGGAGCTGCTTCGGGAGCAGTGGGTGCTGCCTCCTCGGCTGCGGGCGCTTCCTCTGCGGTAGCAGCAGCCTCTTCTGTTCCTTCTTCCTGCTTTACTTCATCAGCCATGTTTTTGTAATAAGAATTGATAACTACGCACTTTTCTTCTCCGCAATCGCGTTAAGAACAACCGCAAGGCCTTGGATCGGAGAGTTGATGACGTTCACGAACATACCACGAAGCGCCGGTACCGGCGGAATCGTAGCAATAACCGTCATCGCACCAGCGTCGAGGAACTTGCCCTCAAAGACACCGCCGCGAATCGCGATCGAGTCTTTGTGCTTTTTGCCGTGGTCGAAAACGCCGCGCGCTGCGATCGTAGGGTCCTCTGAGCTCCACGCGAGAGCGATCTCGCCTGGAATCGGAGGCATCTCCCCTTGGTAGCCCTGCTCTTTGAGAGCTCGCTCGATAAGGGTCTTCTTGGCAACGTAGTAGCCGACACCGTCGCCCTTAAGGGATTTGCGCATAGCGGAGGTATCCCCCACTGAGAGTCCCTTGAAGTGGACGAAAACGACGGACACCGCGCTTTCAAGCACATCCTTCACTTTTGCGATTACGTCCTCTTTTTTTTGCTTGGTAATTGCCATAGTTTTTTGGGTTCGTACGAAACGGAAAACGGCCTTTCGGGCCGTTTGAGGAGACATGCGATTCCAGGCGCGGAACGCCAGGTTTCGTCCCTCGGCCAGTCTTCTGTCCCCTTGGGAACTGCTGGCTGTCTTCGGTCCGTACCCAGGCACTTTAGAGGAAAGTGTCCTCAAGTGCAACTAGGCGTAGGCGCCGGAGGTGAAACTGAAAAGGAAAAGGGAGATTCCAATAATGAGAATAAAAGTTCCGAGGAACTTGAAGAAGTGGGCGACGTATTCCTTTGCGAGACCTTCCATCTGTTTCTTGGGGGGCATATGTGTTTAGCATACCGTGACCTTC
>DASVVA010000007.1:0-3544 GCA_036386775.1 Minisyncoccota bacterium | reverse complement strand
CTGAAGCGTGTTATTGAGGAGCTTACATAAGCTCGATTGACGCATCTGATGCGCTGCGGCATATTGATCCGCAGAACATCCTTTAACGTATTAGTCGAACGGAGGCGGGCTTGCATACCCTTTTCAGAGATTCCCAGCTTTCGCATGACCGCCTGCGCGAACTCGCACAGGAGGCCCGGCAAAGTAGCGAAGATGCCTATCTGGTTGCCGAATCAATCCTTATGACCTGGTGCGCCCGTGAACCCGGACGGAACATTCCTGCAGTCGCTTTTCTCGACCGCCGCCACAGGCGCACGCTCGTAGAGGAACTGATTCCGGAAGGAGTAACGCGACATACGCCGGAGTCGTGGCATCGGGCAAGTCCATGCGAGCAGATGAGCAGCGTTGCTCCGGGAAAGCTTGTAATTCCCTTCGAGAAAACCTTGCTGGCTGCCTGCGCCAGGTGCAGCGAAAAGCATGTGGCCCTCGACTGGGCCGGTCCTTTCGGCGCTCAGTGGGAACGCAAAACGCTCGTGATCTGCGACGCGAGGAATGCATTCCGGGTGGTCAGCGCCGGCGCTCCGCCACGCGAGTTCGACACCTACGAGAAGCTTGCCGCTGATCTCGATCGACGCATGTAACCCTGCCGCTGCTATACAGCGGTCTTTTCTTATTATTTGAGCAGACGTAATGAAAACACCCGTATGGCACTTGGCCATACGGGTGTTTTCTAAAATTACTCACTAGATGACGCTCATGGCGTTGCCCCTAATCGGGAACGTGCCGGAGACGCTCTTGGCGTTCGACTGAATTGAAATCAGGTCGAGCACGACGGTCGAGCCGACCACTGCGCCTGGTCCGACCGTTGCTTTCACGGTGAATAGCATCACGCCGCCGGGAGGAATGACTGCATCCACCGGTGCTGTAGCAATGTTGCTCTTGAAGGAAGCTGCGCGTGCTGCCGTAGCAACGCCCTTATTGTCGACGGTGGAAAGCATGGTAATTGCACCCATGCTTGCCGTACCCGTTTGGCGTACGCCGAAGCCCGTGATCTTCACTTCCTCAGTGCCGCGGTTGCGGATCTCAACGAGTGTCGCCGAGAAAGGTTTGCCAATCTGTGCGCTGCCACCCATGCCAAGCGGGATCATTCCCACTGAGAGAACACCCTCGGACTTTGCAGTGCTGTCATCGTCCTCATCCTTGTCGTCGCTCGAGCGCTTTGTAGAACCGACGGTAAGCTCCTCCTCATCGAGCACGTCGGTGCTCTTGTAGGCGTAGAGGCGTACCTCGTAGTCGCCCTTAGGGAGATTCTTCGAAACCTTCACGCTCCATTTGTCGTTCTTTACGGAGATACTTTTCTTCTCAAAGACAGGCTTATTTGCGCCTTCCTTGTAGATGGCCACGCTCACCTTCTTAAGGCCATCTGCAGTACCGGTGATGGTCGGCTTTTCGGAGCCCTTTGAGAGTGACTTACTGTCGATCGAGGCCTCAGCAACATTGACGGTCACTTCACACGTGACTTTCTTGTTTCCGTTCTTTGCAACGAATGTATAGTCCGCGCTTTTCTTTACGACAATTGTCGCAGTTCCGGAATTAACTGCTCTTTTGCCTTCGTACGTTGCGCTGGTCGCATTCTTGGCTTCCCAGTCAATTTCAATCTCCTCATCTTCAGCAACGGTAACTGAACCTTCCTTGGTAATTTTCGTTGTGCTTGACTCCGTTGTTACGGTAAGCGTACAGCTAGGAGTCTTGCTTGCGGCCTGTGCCATGAACGGCGCGAGCGACATAGCGAGAAATGCTGCGCCTACTATAAGCGCCTTTATATGCGTGGTATTGATTGCTGTTGCTTTCATAGGCACATTATATCGTCTTATAGTTTGAATAGAAAGCTGAGCAGTAGTCAAGAAAGCACCCGCAGAATGCGGGTGCTTTCTTGATAGATAAGGGAACGAGGTTAGTCGAGGTTAGTCGACGAGGGCCTGGTCCTCAGCACTGTCGATCAGCATAACGCCGCTGCGGGGATGAATGCCCGGAGCTGTGCGAATCGCCGTATTGGGATCCGAAGCCTCTACCGTGCGTACCTCACCTTCCGCATTTACGTATGCGTACATGGCTGCAGATGCTGCGGCAGGAACCGCCATCAGCGCGAGAGCCAGCGTTCCAAGAAGATACTTTTTCATAGTCAATCGTAGGTTAGGTCTAGGATGCCATCGGCTATCCTGTTACTCATCTATACGCCTGTGGGGGTGAACGTTCCATGAACGGCAGAGCTTCCTCATGTAAGAAAGCGCCTGCCTAAAGGGCAGGCGCTTTCTGGCAAACAGAGCTTAGAGTTCGTCTTCGGCGTCACCAGCGAGGTCCTCTGCCTCCTCGGCGAGCTCGATAGCCTCGTCCCAGTCTTCGTCGTCGAGGGCCTCTTCGGCCTCCTCAAGGAGCTCCTCGGCTTCCTCGAGCAGGTCTTCGGCGTCATCGGTGTCCTCACCGTCCTCGTCAGCCTCGTCGACGGCCTCCCACGCCTCGTCGATAGCGTCCTGCGCATCTTCGATAGCGTCCTCGGCCTCAGTCTCTTCACCGTCCTCATCCTCATCTTCATCTTCGTCTTCATCTCCGTTGTCGCTGTCCTCAAGGGCGTCTTCAAGATCGCGCTCAAGTTCGTCGAGGCGGGCGGTAAGTGAGGCGATCTGCTGCTTCAGAAGTGAGATCTCCGTATCTGTCGAAGATGGCGGTGTTACTGGCGGTGTCGTAACTGGTGGTGTTGTCGTGGGCGGTGTCGTAGTTGGAGGTGTGGTAGCGCCGTTTGCAAGCGCCGCGTACTTTGCTCGTGAAAGCGAGCCGAAGTAGCCAGTTGCGGGCGTAATGCCCTGCGCCGTCTGCCACGACATGACTGCTTTTTTAGTTAGGTCCTTGAACTGTGTCGTCTCTTTGCCGACGGAGCCGACGCCCTCGGTAGCAACAACGAATCCCTGGCTGTTCAGGTACTGCTGGAGGCAGCGCACATCCTCCCCTTCCATACCGACCTCAAGGTCGCGGGTAAAATCGCACTTTACTGCTGCAGTCGCCACACCTCCCATAAAGAAGAGTGAGAGCGCGAGTACGCCTGCAAGCCCTACATTCTTGATTTGACTCATGATCCTAAAATTTTACTGCTAACGTATAGGTCTATTCTACGTCACCCAAGTACGAGCTTTGTCCACAGGCTAAGAAAAAGGAGCCTGATTTCCCGGACAGCTACTTTCCGGCGGCATGCGATTACGTTGCGATCTGGTCAGTTAAGTAAGCTAACCTAAACGAAAGGCGCCATTATGTCCTCGTACGATTGTCTGCGGCGTGTAAGGCGGGGCGTGCCGTCCTCTATGAGAACCTCTGCGGCCATCCCATGCATGTTGTAATTTGAACTCAAGACGCTCCCATGACCGCCAGCCACCAGAATGGCGACCAAGTCTCCTTCCTCAGGATCAGCCACGTCAATTTCGCGATTGAATACGTCTGCTGACTCGCACAAATATCCAACGACTGCAACTTTCCGCATATGGGAGTTAGGTTTTGATACGTTAATCACATGGTG
>DASVVA010000006.1:0-25668 GCA_036386775.1 Minisyncoccota bacterium | reverse complement strand
CCCGTCTGTACATCCATCAGTACGCCCGCGCCTCCACGAAATGGCGTGCCGTCGGCAAGTTCACGAATAGCGTTATAGAACGCTCGCTGCGCGCGAGCGTCAACAGCAAGCGTGATGTTCGTACCGTTTTTAACCGGACGTACACTTCCCTGTGACTGAATCTCTCCTTTCGCGTTCTCCTCGACCAAAAGCGTACCGTTCTCTCCAGCTAGCACGTCGTTGAAAGCGGACTCAGTGCCTGCAAGCCCCGTAATATCAGTGTCGTAGTAATTGCCTGAGGAGTCCTTCTTCGGATACGAGACGTACCCGAGGAGGTGTGCAAATCCAGGTGCCTCATACTCACGTCGCACCTGTCCTCCCTCCTCTTCGACATTAGTAACGAGTGGCGCTCCGTTACGATCCATAATCGCGCCGCGCTTGGCAAAAATGACCTCGGGGCGAAGACGGTTCCGCTCGCTCTGCTGGGCAAACTTATCTCCCTGGATCAGCTCAAGGTTGGCCGCCTGCGCCACTAGCGCGAGCATGACAAAACCAAACACAGCACTGATTCCTAGGTAGCTCCCACGAGAAATTGGCCTCTCTAGCCGCCCCTCAAGATTCCCTTGGTTGTATTCGGGGAGATTTGAGGAATCAAGAAAAATCTCGTCTGGTGAGAGCTCGTAATCCTTATGTCTCTTGCGCCGTCTGTCGAACATTTCTTACATGATACGCGTTTTGACGACGTGGCGCACGAGATAGCTTGCGAGCATAAGTCCTGTTCCCCACGTGGTTCCCTCCCACCAGCTGCTACCAGGGCTGTAAAGAATGTCGACTAGCACGCCCACAACAAGCGCGAGTGGCGGGAAGACAAGCCCAGCGACAAAGGCTGTAATCAAGGTCATCGGCCACGGGAAAAAGATTAGCGCGAAGAATGGGAAAATGGCGAAAAATATGCGCAGGGATTTAGGTACAGGCTTCATAGGTTAAGTGAGTTATGCACCAAGAATGGTTACCCACGTGAGTGAGAATGGATTCACTGTTGGGCGAATCCGCAGGACAACTGTGGGCGACGAGGGATCAGTAACGACTTCGACTATCGTGCCAATCGGGAGCGCTCCCGGTCCGGCCACATACACTTGATCACCGGCGGCTATACCGGAAGTGCCGGATACCTCCGCATCAAATCCGCCCGCTCCGGTGCCCGTGAGCTTCAAGGGTATGCGCGCCTCGCCCGCCCATCCCTCGGTAACGCGTCCGGTCTCTGAATAAAGAGTCACGCGTGACGTACGGGGGTTCGCCTCCGTAACAGTGCCGAGCGGAACACCTCCGGGACCGAAGGATGGATTCCCTACCGCCACCCCTTGCCCTGCACCCTGGTCAACAACAAGCACGTCATATGGCGCGACGGGAGGGCGCGCAAGGACACCGGCGAGAACCCCTCCGACTCGCTCGGTGCGCCCGCCCAAAAGGCGTTCGAAGTCAGATGCACGGGCGCTAAGCACCGCATTCTCATTGCGTAGCTTCTCGACCTCAGCCAAAAGTTTATCGCGTTCATTCATGAGCGAGCCACGAGACGGGTACGGCACCGTCTGTCCTGCCCTATCTGTAAGTACATCCCCCGCGCTCCACAAGGGCGCAACTATAGAGATGAGTGCGCCCGGGGCCAGGAGTCGGAGCAGGAGCGCAAAAAGAACCAGCACCCCGACAACCGCGGCAAGGAACTTTCCCGCAGAGGAGAACATCCCCCCACCCCGCCCACTACGCGTTGTGAGGTAGGATCGCCTCTTCATGCATGAAAGTGTCAGCCCATGGTGCTGGGTCCTCAGTCACAATGCCTGTCCCACGTACGACTGCTGTAAGCGGGTCGGCGGTGACATACACCGGTACACCGAGCATTTTCGAAAGGAGCTCTGGAAGGCCGCGCAGGAGTGCCCCGCCGCCGAAAACTGTAACGCCGTGCTCAAGTACGTCGGACAGCAGCTCGGGCGGCGTATGCTCGATCACTTCCTTCATGGCCTCCATAAGACTGTCGAGTGAGGACGCCAGGGCCTCACGCACATGCGCGTCCGTAAGAATTACCTCTCGTGGCAGTCCAGTCGCCAAGTCACGTCCACGAATGGCGTATTGTAACTGTTCCTCGAGCGGAAGGACCGCGCCGATGGCGATCTTAGTGTCCTCTGCTGTGCGCTCACCAATGGCAAGATGAAATTCGCTACGGACAAAGTCACTGATGTTCTCGTTAAAGCGATCGCCGGCAACATGAGAGCTTTTGCTTGCAACCGTGCCGCCAAGTGCTATGACGGCTATGTCCGTTGTGCCAGCGCCAATATCGAGAACCATGGTACCGACTGCCTCTGTAACTGGAAGCTTTGCACCAATCGCGCCAGCCATGGGCTCCTCAAGCACGAACACTTCGCGTGCACCCGCAGTCAGCGCAGCATCACGCACAGCACGGCTCTCAACGTTTGTAACACCCGTCGGCACGCCAACAACAACGCGAGGGCCAAAAAGTTTTGTGCTGCCAGATTGCGCCTTTTGGATAAGATATGAAAGGAGTTCCTGGGTCACCTCGAAGTCTGAAATAACGCCGTGCGCAAGTGGACGAATGGCGCGTACGTGCGGCGGGGTTTTGCCCAGCATGTTCTTGGCGTCCTGACCGACAGCCACGACCTGTCCCGTCTTCTCGTTTACCGTCACAACCGAGGGCTCATTAAGTACGATGCCGCGGCCGCGCACATAGACCAGCGTATTGCCTGTCCCGAGGTCAATGCCTATGTCGCTTGAGAAAAAGGAATTCTTGGAAAGTTTTCTGGCCATATACTAGGAAAACATAGCAAGGAGCTCGTCTCGAGGCACGCGAGCTGTCTCTCCGGTTGCACGCGCAACTACCTCGACCTTTCCGGATTCGATCGTCTCCTTGCCGACAATAATACGGGTCGGAATCCCGATAAGGTCGGAATCGGCAAGTTTCTCCCCTGCGCGTGCGTCGCGGTCGTCATAGAGCACCTCGACACCTGCCTGCGTGAGTTCTTGGTAGAGCGCGTCTGCGTAGGCTACTGCCACCGGGTCGGGTACGAGCCGTACAAGATGTGCCTTAAACGGCGCAATAGAAGCAGGCCATACTAGACCCTTCGCATCTGCCAGTGTCTCGACGATTACTCCCATCACACGCGTCGGCCCGAGACCATAACTTCCCATGACGACAGGTTTTTTTGTGCCGTCCTGCGTCGTATAGCTGAGCCCCAGCGCCTCTGAGAACCGCGTGCCGAGATTGAAGATATTGCCAACTTCAATAGCACGCCCCTCCTTGAGATCAGCCTTCTTAAGTCCAAGTGTGCTTAGGGTTTCTTCTGTATACACCTCTTTATTCACGGCAATGCCTTTCGCCTCGCTTACATAGATCGTATCTTCGCCTGCTTCCGAAAGCGTCTGGAATTCTTCGGAGAAAGGGCTGAAGATACCGCCTGAGGCGTAAGTTACATACGTACGGTCACCGAGTCCGAGCCGCTCAAAAATCTTTTTGTATGCCTCGCGTGCCTGGTCATAAAATGCGCGGTGCTCCTCTTCATCTTTCGAGAAAGAATACAGGTCTTTCATCAAGAACTCTTTGCCACGCATGACGCCTGCTTTCGCGCGCAGCTCGTTGCGGAATTTGATTTGGAACTGGTAGGCATACACCGGCAGGTCGCGGTACGAGGAAATATGATCGAGCATGATACGCGTCAGTGGTTCCTCGTGCGTGATAGCAAGACCTGTCTCGCCCCCACTTGCAAAAGCGGTTTTGAACCAGTTGTCGACTTTCGCGTCGTCCCATCGGTCCGTTTTGCTCCAGAGCTCCTTATCTTGGAGGGCGGTCATGACGAGCTCCTGTCCGCCAATGGCATTCATCTCTTCGCGGATAACCTCGACAATCTTGTTGAGTACGCGAAGACCGAGGGGCAGATACGAGTACACACCTGCAATTTCCTTATGAACGTACCCTGCCCGAGTCAAGAGTTGTGCGTTCTTTGCAACTTCCTCCGAAGGCGCCTCACGCCTGGTCTTAGTGAATAACTGGCTCTGCCGCATAGTTTTCCAAGTATACGCCGTATGGCGCTCCGGCAAAAGTCCCGCTTAGGCTCGGCAAGAGCCATCTTTTCTCTTATCGCTTCAGGCCCGCGCCTCGCCTAAAGAGGATCGCCGTCCACAAGAACATGACCAGAGCGAAACCGCCAAGGACATAGAAGCAGGTCGTAATCGGCACATCGGTAATTCCGAGGAAGCCGTACCGAAAGGCATTCACCATATATAGAATAGGGTTGAGGAGAGAGAGTTTAGCGAAGAACGGCGGGAGTACGTCGATCGAGTAGAAAACGCCACCAAGGTACGTAAGTGGTGTGAGCACGAAGGTCGGCACGATAGAAATACCGTCAAAGCCTTTTGCGTACACCGCATTGATGATGCCCGCAAGAGAAAAAGCTAGCGCTGTAAGAAAGGCAGCGCCGAAGATCACAGCAACATTTACAAACGCAAGTTCGGTAAAGAACAACGCCACAATGGTGACGAGAATGCCCGTCATAAAGGCACGGACTATACCGCCTGAGGTATATCCGGCAATAATCGCCCAATTAGGCATCGACGACACCAGAAGCTCTTCGATCGTGCGCTGCCACTTCGCGAAGAAAAACGTCGAAATCGTATTCTGATACGCGTTCGTAAGCATACTCATCATGATGAGTCCAGGCACGATGAAAGCCATATAGGAATATCCTTCGATAGGTGCGACTTGGCTTCCGACAAATCCGCCAAAGATAATGAAATAGAGCGACGTTGTGATGATCGGAGGCAAAAGAGTCTGCGACCAGATGCGCAGAATCCGGGTTATGTCCTTGCGGACGATAGTGGTGTAACCGACAAGTGCAGGTGAGCGCATACTATTTGTTTACTAGGTGGAGGAACACTTCCTCAAGTCTGCTTCCAGGGTTGCGTACGCTCGCGACCGATATGCCTACAGCTGAGAGTTTGCGGAAAGCTTCGTTCACGGTCTCCCCAGGAGAAAGCGAGAGTTCGAGCGTATGCTCGTCGATGCGCTTCAGGGGCTGCCCTACCAGAAGCTGCATCTTCGCCTCGTTTAACGGCTCGATCGTATCGAGCAGTAAGGTCTGATAGTTGAGTTTCGATAGAAGCTGCTTCACGCTTCCCTCTTCGATGATCTCGCCCTTGTTGATGATGGCAACACGGCTCGAGAGCTGCTCTGCCTCTTCGAGATAGTGCGTCGTAAGAATGATCGTGGTGCCCTCCTCGTTCAGTTTTCGCAAGAAGTCCCACATACCGCGGCGAAGCTCCACGTCGACACCTGCAGTTGGTTCATCGAGCAGCAACACGGAGGGCTTATGTATGAGGGCGCGTGCGATCATGAGACGCCGCTTCATGCCTCCTGAGAGCGCTTGCGATTTCTCTTCCTTTTTTTCCCAGAGACCGAGCTGTTTAAGGAGCTCCTCAGCGTACGGGAGGGCTTCTTTCCGCGGAATGCCGTAGTAGCCCGCCTGATCAAGCACGATATCAATAACTTTCTCGAAAATATCGAAGTTCTGCTCCTGTGGCACTAGTCCGATGAAGCTCTTTGCCTTCGTCGGTTCGCGATCAATGGAAGCGCCGCAGATCTCGACCGTACCCTCGGTCTTAAGCGCCAGGCTTGTGGCAATGCTAATGAGCGTGGTCTTGCCCGCTCCGTTAGGACCAAGGAGAGAAAAGAACTCTCCTTGCTTTATGGAAAGTGATACGCCCTTCAGTGCTTCGGTCTTCCCTCGCTCGGTCACGTATGTCTTCTTCAGGTCCTTGATGAGAATCGCAGGAGTGTTCGAGCTCATGCATAGAGTATAGCGAGCGTGTGAGTGGCAGCAAAGCACTTAGGTCGCATATCGTGTCTGCGTCGTCGTTCTTGTCCTTCGTCTTTGTCGGCTATACTCCCTATATGACATTGCTTGAAAGCTTGAAGGCGCGCCTTGTGGGTGACGTGCTCACTGATAACGCAACACGCAAAAGTTACTCGCGCGATACGAGCGTATTCGAGCGGACTCCCGAGATAGTTGTCTATCCGAAAGACACGCACGATGTAGCCGAGCTCGTGAAGACGGTTGCCGAAGCAAAGCGCGAAGGCGAGTCTGCGTCCGTTACCGCGCGCGCTGCAGGCACCGACATGTCAGGCGGGCCCCTAACTGATTCGGTCGTCGCTGTTTTTACCAAGTATATGAATAAGACTCTTGAGGTCGGTGACGGCTACGCACTTGCTGAGCCAGGCGTCTATTATCGCGACTTTGAAAAAGAGACGCGCAAGATAAAGAACCAGCTCCTCCCCTCCTTTCCCGCTTCGCGCGACCTCTGCGCACTCGGAGGCATCGTCAACAACAACTCAGGCGGTGAACGCACTCTTGAATACGGCAAAACGGAAAAGTATGTCGAGGAGCTTGAGGTCGTTCTTGCCGACGGCACGGTGACTACATTCAAAGCACTCAGCCAGGAAGAGCTGGCCGCGAAAAAGGCGCTCGACACGCTCGAAGGGAAAATCTACCGCGAGGTGGACGAGCTCATCACCGACAACAGCATCAAAATTAAAGCGGCTAAACCCAAGGTGGCCAAGAACTCAGCCGGTTACGCGCTTTGGAACGTTAAGGACGAGGCTAAGGGTACGTTCGACCTTGCACAGCTCGTTACCGGCGCCCAAGGAACGCTTGCGCTTACTACCAAGATGAAGCTTGGTCTTGTCCCTGAGCAGGGGTACCGCAGCATGCTCGTCATCTTTCTCTCCGACTTCGCGCTCCTTCCCGAGATCGTGCACAAGATACTTCCCTTTACTCCTGAGTCCTTCGAATCGTACGACGACCACACCTTCAAACTTGCGATACGGCTCCTGCCGCAGCTGCTTGCCAATATGGGTTTCTGGGGAGCTGTCAGGCTTGGCCTCTCCTTCCTTCCCGACGTGCTCGTCGCACTTCGCGGTGGAATTCCCCGCCTCGTCCTCATGGCTGAGTTCTCCGAGGACACAGCTGAGGAGTCGCTCAGGAAGGCTCGCCTGGCGAGCACAGCTATCGGGCACCTTGATCTGTCGGCCCGCGTGCTTAAGAACGCACGGTCTGCAGAAAAGTACTGGAAGGTCAGGCACGAGGCATTCGCGATCCTGCGAAAGAAACTTCCTGGACTTACGGCAGCTCCATTTATCGACGACTTCGTCGTTCCTCCCGACTCGTACCCTGAGTTTTTGCCGCAGCTGTTTGCGCTTCTCGACGCCGAAAAGTTCATGTACGCAGTTACGGGCCACATCGGCGACGGTAACTTCCACATCTTCCCTCTTATTGACCTCAAGGACCCCAATAGTCATAAGCTCATCCTCGACCTCTCTCCCAAAATCTATGAGCTTGTCATTCGTTACGGGGGAACGACGACCGGCGAGCATAACGACGGTATCGTGCGGACACCCTATCTTTCCATGCTGTTTGGTCCGGAAGTCGTGAAGCTCTTCGAAAAAACGAAGCGTATCTTTGATCCTGAAAACATATTTAACCCCGGCAAAAAGGGTGGTGGGAGCTTTAAAGATATTGAGCTGTACATGCAGGGAGCTGTGCTAGAGTAGCCTCATGAATGAGGAACTGCGCGATCACGAGGATCTCGTGCGGCAACTATGCGATCCTGAACTACGCGCCGAATACGCGCGCGCGTATGACAACTACCGACCCGGATTTGCTGCCCGCGTACTTGGCCGGATTTTTGTAGGGTTTGGCGACTTGATGTACGGTAAGCAACCTTCCTACACTAAGTTCAAGGCCATTGAGGTCGTTGCTCGAATCCCTTACCAGTCGTGGGAAGTAGCTTCCTACACCCTGCTCACGTGGTTCTATGGCAACGAACAGCGCGCAATCCAGCTGGCCAAAACGAGCGCCTTCAGTCGGATGGCTCAAGACAACGAAACTATGCACGTCGTCGTCATGTCACAGATCGTGAAACGTCTCCGAAGCGCCAGCTTTATCCGGCACACTCTTATACCGCTTCTCTTCGCCGGCTTTTACGCACTCACCGTCTTTGTACTCTATCTCATTTCACGTCGCGCATCCCTCGAGCTCAACTACATCTTCGAGGCGCACGCCTACGCGCAGTACAGCGAGTTTCTTGAAACGCATGCTGAGCGCTTGCGGATCACTCCTTTCGCTTCAGATTTTCTTGAGTTCTATGGGCGCCATGTGCGTAGTGAATACGAGCTCTTCATGACCATCCGTAACGACGAGCTCATTCACCGTAACCGTTCGATTCGAGAACTGCAGGCGCACTCGTAGTTGAATTTTGTTATAGTTGTGCTATGATATAGCTAATGCGCAGCCGTCATGGCTGTGTTTTATTTAGCTCTTTTGGGGGAAGAGAGATGCACAGAAAACTGCTTTTAGGCCCAGCGGCAGCGGGTTTTGGTGAGCCCATTCAAGAGGCTCCGCTCGACAGGGTTCAGGAGGCGTTTCAACCCAGGCATCATGGTCACCGGCCCGTGACACCAGAGGTGTACGAGCAGGTGGGGCGCGACTTGAAGCCGGTCTTACCTGACTTCAGAGTCGATCACGCGTATAGCACGTCCGATGGGCGGCTCTGGACCGCGCTCTATTTCCGCTTCTCGTGCGATCACTTGTTTATGATGCTATTCCCTCGTTTTGAGAACGGGTCGGCAACGGGACACGTAACACTTTATTGCGACTTCCCAGACCCTGATCCGAAGGAAGTCGAGAGTGTTTGCCGAATCATGGGCTTCCTTTTTATCTCGGATCTCAAGGACGAGCACCGCAAACAGGACAAGTAGCCCGGCTGGGCGCGCATGCGCGCCCAGCTTTTTCTTAATATCCACAGGCGTATTATGAGCTCTTGTTATTTACCCACTGCTGTAGCATAATCGGAATAACTCGCCGCTCTACCCGCTCCACGCGTTCTCCCAAGGAATCGTTCAATCGGGCATCTGCGAGGAACGTTATTCCTAGTTCACCAGCCCACATGGCAACAAGTAAGCTCTATGTCGGCGGTATTCCTTACCGCACGACCGAGGACGAGATGCGCACCGCTTTTGAAGAAGCAGGTACCGTCGTCTCTGTCAGCATTATCAGCGATCGCATGACCGGCCGCTCACGCGGTTTTGGTTTCGTGGAAATGGCCTCCGAGGCCGAAGCTCAAGCGGCTATTGACCGCTGGGACGGAAAAGATTTCGACGGACGCATGCTTTCGGTCTCGATGGCACGCCCACAGGGTGACCGTCCTCCTCGCGATAACAATCGCGGTGGTGGTGGCGGCTTCGGCGGCGGCAATCGTGGCGGGGGTTACGGCGGCGGCGGCTTCGGCGGCGGCAACTACTAAACCTACTGATAAGGAAAAAGGCCCGTCCAGAAGGACGGGCCTTTTTCCTTATCCTATCCGCATTTACTATGCGTATCAGGAGGCAGAGGTGTTCCGCCGAAAGAATGCGCCTCAAGCTTCTTTAGCTGTGCAGACCAGCTCACGAGATTAGTGAATACCTGGAAAAATGAGGCGAGCGCTGCGAGTGCCAGCACGAGGATAACCGGCCAGGAAAACGGCGTAGCGAAGTAGCAGAAGACGACCAAGAAACTAAACCACAAGCCAGTGCACCAAAGACAGTTGAGAAGCGCTCCAAGAGTATGGCGGAGAGAATTGACCGGAGCATCCTTGAACCAGTCACGAATAAAAGTCGTGATGTGGTCATAGGTGAATAGCCGCACAAGACGGAAGACGGCAAGCGCAATGAGGAGGAGGTCGCGCACTGGCACATCGTAGAAGATAAGCCGAGCCTCCGCGAGATATGAGACGCCTAAGACAACCAGAAGTAAAAAGAAAACAGAAAAGAACGTGTTCCAAAAATGAATACGCATAGATGATTTGATTATGCCCTCAGTGTACCGCACCCAAGGTACACTGAGGACCATGCCTATCCCCGACCTCGAAGACGTGCGCGCGCTGCGGCAGGACAAGTACGGCGGAGACCCGAATGCTGACCTTACCGAGGACTTTGCGCGGCTTGCCAAAGACGAGCCGCTCGCCTACGTCATTGGATGGATTCCGTTTCTGGGCCTACGCATTCATCTCGACACACGCCCTCTTATACCCCGCCCCGAAACCGAGTGGTGGACCGAAAAGCTTATCGCGCATCTACATAAAAAGTTTGGCGATGAACCTTTTACCCTGCTCGATCTGTGCGCGGGCTCGGGCGCTGTCGGACTAAGCGTTCTTAACTCCTTTCCAAGGGCTCATGTATCGTTTGGAGAACTTGTTCTTGAACACGCCTCACTCATCCGAAAGAGCCTCGAAGTTAATGACCTCGACCCAGCACGCGCCGACATCCGTACCGGTGACCTCTTTGCGCCCTTCGGTGCCAACCGGTTCAACATCATCGCCACCAATCCTCCCTATGTGCCGCAGGCGCGCAAACTCCCGCGCAGCGTTACGGACTACGAGCCGGCGGAGGCTCTTTACGCGGGCGAGGACGGGCTTGAGTTGATACGGCACATCGGGCAGGAGGCGGGTGCCCGCCTTTTTGCGGATGGCGAGCTTTGGATGGAGTGTGATGTCGAAAATATCAGCGAGGCTAAGCGGCTTATTGAGTCCGCAGGCGCTAAGGCAGAGCTGTGCACGGACCCGTATGGTCGCGCCCGGCTCCTGGTGTCATACTATTCGTAATGGACAAGACCGAGGCAATCGATCCTTTTCCCGCGCCGAAATTCCTTACACTGGGCTCAAGCTCACCGAGCTCCATCAATACACCGGATATGTCGGGCGTACTCGCGGCAATCTACGCCATTGTATTTTTCATTTGGGTGGCCTACTCCCTCATCAGCGCTTACCACTGGTTTAGATACGGACATCGCTCTTTTCTCGCTGTGCCGCTTCTTGCCATGCACGTGGTCATTTCCATTACTCTGCTTCTCGTAATAGCCGCCGGGCTCCGCTGATACTATGGAAGAATTCGAGCTAGAACCCGGGGAACAAATCACCATCCAGGTGCGACAGCACATCTTTGTGCTGTTTCTGCGGCTAATTCCACCAGCACTACTTGCGATAGCGCCCTTTATAGTCCTTCCTGTCTTCCAGGCACTCCTCCCGGGAGAGGCTACACAAGCCGGGGAAGGTCTCTCCCCTTATTTCCGCTTCTTTGTGGGTATATGGTGGCTCTTCCTGTGGATGCACGCCTTTCACATTATTACTAAGTACTTCCTAAACGTTTGGGTAATCACTTCGCATCGTATCGTTGACATCCATCAGCTTGGTTTCTTCCGCAGACGGGTATCCAGCTTCCTGCTCCTGCATATTCAGGACGTCACCACAAACGTGCACGGCATATTCCAGACCATTGTCGGCTTCGGCGACATCAACGTCGAAACTGCCGGCAACAGCGACTGTTTCTGTATGAAAGGCATTCGTACTCCCGAAGAGATCCGCGACATCATCATGACAGAGGTCGCCAAGCTCCACCACGACGAATATAACCAAAGCGTGATAAGGAAGCCTTCCCTTTGACCAAGCCGTGCAGGATAAAAAGTTTTTGAATCTGCTACACTAGGGCCATGACCGAGCGGGAACCGCTATCCTCTGAACCGTATAAGGGCGTGCGCGATTTTTATCCCCGCGACTGGGCGGCACTCTCTGGGGCCTTTCGCATCATTCGTGAGCGACTGGCCCTCTGGGGATACGAAGAGTACGCCGCCTCCCCTCTCGAACGCTCTGAGCTCTATGAGAGCAAGACGTCGGATGAGATCGTGAACGAACAAACGTATACCTTTGAAGACCGCGGGGGAAGACGCGTCACCCTGCGTCCCGAAATGACTCCAACACTTGCTCGCATGGTGGCCGCTAAGCGCCGCGAGCTCATATTTCCGCTTCGGTGGTACTCAATTCCAAACGTATTCCGCTACGAGCGACCCCAGCGCGGACGCCTGCGCGAGCACTATCAGCTCAACGTTGACCTTATTGGCCTTCCGTCTGGCGAGGCCGACGTCGAAATCATTCATGTCGCATCAAGTGTTCTGAAGGCTTTTGGAGCCGCCCCCGAAGACTTCACGATTCGTATTAACTCACGAGACCTGTTGAATGCAGCGTGCCAAGCTGTCGGGCTTTCAGGGGAAGAGGCCCGGGCGTACCTCCGGCTACTCGACCGAAAAGAGAAGTTACCGCAGGAAGAGTTTGTCAGCAAGGTGGCCGAGCTTACGGGAACCGATCCGCTTTCGCTCATCGAGGACCAGGGTCCCGAGGTCGCCGAAGCTCTCGACAGGCTTCAGCACGTCATCGACGAACTCGCCATGCGGGGTGTCACGAACATTGTCTTCGACCCGACCGTTACTCGCGGTTTTGATTATTACACCGGCATCATTTTTGAAGTTTTCGATACATCTCCGGAGAACACTCGCTCACTCTTTGGCGGAGGCCGGTATGACGGTCTGGTTGCTGCTTTCGGTGGCGAATCAGTACCTGCAGCGGGCTTCGGAATGGGTGATGTTACCCTTATGGACTTCCTTTCTACCCACAGCCTCACGCCTGAAGCCTCGGAGGCTCCGCATCTCTACATCGGCACTCCGGCCTCTGCCGATATTCCCGCAGCACAGCAGCTCGCAAACGATCTGCGCGTAGACGGCGTACGTGTTTTTGTAAACTTGACCGGAAAAAGCCTCGGCGACCAGGTAAAAGACGCCGACCGGCGCGGGATACCCCACTTCCTTGCGTATGGCGCAGAGGAACAAGGATCAGGAAGTGCAAAGATAAAAGCCCTTGAAACCGGGACGGTGACTGAAGTTCCGCTTACCGGTGTGGCTAGTTTCTTGGGCATATGAAGGTGATCACATTCGACATCGAGACGCGCAATACAACTTCCTTTCGCGGCAGGCTCGACGCCTCAGGTCTCGAGCTTACCGTCGTTGGCGTGCACGACTCAGAAACCGATGAGTATACATCCTACCTCCGCGATGAACTCAATCAGCTCTGGCCTCTTCTTGAACGAGCTTACGCGCTGGTCGGCTATAACTCGGATGCCTTCGACATTCCGATACTGAATCGGTATTATCCGGGTGACCTTTCACGCATCCGTTCAGTAGACATCATGGTTGAGGTGCAGAAAGTGCTCGGACGTCGTCTTCGTCTTGATTCTCTGGCACAAGCCACACTTGGTCGCGGCAAGTCAGGCGACGGGCTCAAAGCCGTCGAGTGGTGGGAACAGGGTCTTTTCGAGAAGGTGCGTGAGTACTGCATCGAGGACGTGCGGCTTACGCGTCAGCTGTTCGATCATGCTCTCAAAAAAGGTTCGCTGAAGTACAAAGACTTGCGAGAAGTCCGGGAGATCAAGCTAGACACCAGCTCCTGGCTCGCGCCTGCCGAAAGTGGTGCGATGACTCACACTCTCCCCTTTTAGTCTGCAGCTGGCGCCGCCTCGTCGGCCATTTTTTCACATCCTGTACTGCTGCGTGCTATTCTTTTCTCATGGATGAGATGCGGCCAGAGTCAATTTTTACGCGTCGCCGGGACGCTTGGGTTATCCCCGGCGCCATACTGGTGGCCGCACTCATACTCGCGTTTGCTGTGTACGCCATTCGCACGAAGCAGCTCCAGCTCCCCCCTGAGGGCGACGTCTCGCTCGTGCGCCCAGTTAGTGAGAAAGATCACATCATGGGAAACCCCGCCGCCCCCGTAGTCATAATTGAGTATGCCGATATCGACTCGAACTACGCCAAGGATTTTCAGGCAACCATGCAGCAACTCATGGCCGAGTACGCCTCCAGGGGAGAGGTTGCCTGGGTATACCGGCATCTTCCCCTTGTAGATCAGCACCCTAATTCCCGCGAGCATGCAGAAGCCGCAGAGTGTGTCGCTTCGCTTGGGGGCGAAGACCTGTTCTGGCGTTTTATCGATAATGCTCACGCGCTTGCGCCCCGCAACTCCCAGCTCTCTCCCGAGTCCTACGTTTCTATAATCGAAGGCATGGGGCTTCGCGCCGAAGCCTTTAGCGACTGCATGGAGGACGACCGCTTTGCCAAACGCGTTGCCGACGACTTTGAGAACGGCCTCTACGCGGGCGCCGACGGCAGTCCCTTCTCGATTGTCCTCATCAAAGGACAGCCGCCCATCACCATAGACGGCTCCGTGCCTTATGAAGGCATGAAGCGGATCATAGAAGAATCTGTCGCCAAGGCGAAATCTTCCTAGTCCTTAAAAAGCTCGAGAAGGTTGTCATAGTCACACGGATCCCCGGTTCGCCAGTTGCCCGAAATAAGTTCCCTAATGACGGTGTCGAGCTCTGTTGCAAAGGCCTCGCGCAACTCGTTCGTAAGCGGGTACGGGTGCTCGACCACCCTGTCTTCGCTTATCTGTATGATGAGCCCTTCTGAAGCATGTCTACCATTTTGTTTGAGCAAATAGTCATAGAAAGCGAGCTGCCTCCCGTACTCAGCTTTTTTCTTAGCGTCTATCGTCCCGGTTGTCTTGAAATCGACTATACAGTCGCCTGTGGCTCCCTTGAAGACAGCGTCGACACGCCCTCCTAGCTTTATCTTCATGTCACCGATTTGATATTCAGACTTAAAATCCTTTTCAATATCTAGAACCTCACGCACAACCGATTCACTTGCAAGGTATGCGTTGAGCGATAATGAAGCGTGGCGCGTTAGCGCGTCAAAGGTGTCGCCTCGAGGCAAAAGCGAATGCTGGAAAGTGCGACTAAGCTCAGCTGCGGCCAACCGGAGCCGCTCCCCTTGGGGAGCTTCTGGCACACGCAGGTATGCGGCAATGCCTGCGTGTACAGCCGTGCCCGCCACCATGGCACGGGTTTGTGGCTCGCGAAGGCCAAGCACATACTTTGCGAAAAAGGCTGGTGGTGACTTTAGGTACTCGTTGTATGACGACGGGGCGAGGCCCTTATCCGTAAGGTAGCGAAGCGTGAGTTCGCACACGAGTTCGGGAGCGTTCACAGTGGCATGAAGAAGCGGCAGCGGATCGCTCTTGCATTCGATTCTCGGTAGTCCTGCCGGTAGGAGGGAAAGCGGAGCCTGCTCCTTCTCCTCACTCCCGTGGGCAGCGTACGAAAGCACGAGTTCGTCCTTAGCGCGAGTAAGCGCAACGTAAAAGAGCCGTATTATTTCCTGCTTTTCTCGAGCAGCCGTAAAGGGCGACGGAATGAGCGAGCTCTTGCCCCTGCCCTCCCACTCCCTGGCCGTAAGGGCAGCCACGAAGACGCGACTGAACTCCATACCCTTGGCCTTGTGCGCCGTGATGACGGTCACGTGTCCCTCGCGTTCCGTGCGTGAAGTCTTGATGCTGCCGATCTCGTGTTCCCGCGCCTTGGTAAACGTTTCCATAACCTCGCTCCAGGTGGCGTTTGGGCTGCGCATAACAAGTTCCTCGATATAGAGCATGATCTGCCGCACCAGCGGAATGTCTTCCTCTACCTGCTCGCCTCCTGAAAGGAAATATGCACGAGCACCACTTGCCGCAAGGATGTAGGAAAGCACATTCACAGGGGGCGCCTCGTTCCCTTGAGTTCGAAGTATTTCGATCGTACCCGCGATGTCCGGAAATGTTTCCGCAAGCATCTCAGGGAGCTGTCGATCGCTTGAGCGACGAAGCAGCAGAGAGCGCTCTGCGATGCCTGGCGCCCACCACGGCGCAAGCAGGCTTTCGCGAAGTGCCGGCGTATCATTTGGGTCTGCCACTGTCTGCATAAGCGCAAGTAGGTAGCGAATAGCGGGTCTTCCCTCAAGGTCGACGTCGCCCGCCCGAAGCACGGGCACGCCGCGAGCGCGAAGCGTGAGCGCAAAGGCATCAGCGGTCTTGTTCTTGAGCGTAATGACAGCGATTTCATGCGGCGGCACTCCCGCAGCGACAGCCTCCTCGATCATACTGGCTACCTGGTCGCGTTCTGCGAGCGGGTCGTCAGCAACCAGCAACCGGACGTCTCCTCCCTTCCCTCGGAAGGCCTTGAGTGCGGCATGCTCGCCGGTCGAGCTCGGCAGGCCCTTGAGGAGCGTGTGTGAAAGGTCGAGGATATCTTGATACGAACGATAATTATCCGTAAGCGCAATGATTTCTGTGCGTGGGTAGAGTGAAAGAAATGTGCGGAAGTGCGTTGCATCAGCGCCCTGGAAACCGAAGATCGCCTGCTTTTCGTCGCCCACAATAAAAAGGTTTGGGTGCTCATCAAATGCAAGAAAGTCCAGAAGCGCATGCTGCAGGGCGTTTGCATCCTGGTGCTCGTCAGCAAGCACATACTGATACTTCTCTTGGAGCTCGGCGCGGAGCACGTCATCGCTCTTAAGCGCATCCGTCACAATGCGAAGCACGTCCGTGTAGCCGTAGAGGCCGCGGCGTTCTTTCTCCTTCCTATACGCCTCGATAAGAGTGATTGACTCGTGCGACTTTTCAAGCCTCTCCAGTTTCTCACGACCCTTCTGATTGAGCTCACCCACTTTCTCGCCCCGCACATACCTCAGCGATTCGTCGCTCCCGATCCGGCTTCCCTCCTCTTCTATCCAAGCATGATAGTCGTCGAGGGTAATGCACTCGCGCGTGAGCTGATCTTCTAGCATCTTCAGATCGCCAAGATAATGATACGGCGACTTAGCCGTCGCCAAATATTTCGCCTCCGTGCTTTCAAGTACGTCACGCCAGACCAAGACCTGCTCCACCTCGCCCATGAGCCGCTGGTCGGCGACTTCCGTGAAGGCCTCCGGGTGCGTGCGAATGACCTCCCCGGCAAAGGAATGAAATGTAAACGTTCCCACCTTGCGCGCCGTTTCTTCGCCGACGAGCTTGCCTAGGCGCCCTGCTACCGTGCGTGCTGCCGAGTCTGTAAAGGTAAGCGCAAGGATAGAATCAGGCTTCGCGTCAGTGACCTTGAGGATGTTTGCGATGCGAAGCGTGAGTATGTGCGTCTTTCCGGTGCCCGGGCCAGCGATCACCATGACTGGCCCTTCGACTGTATCGACTGCCTTTTTTTGAGCCGGATTCAGTTTCGCGTATGCCTCTTCAAAACCTTGCGACGTAGCCATTTTCCTCAGTGTACACCAACGGCCAAGCTCGCTCGTATATGCGAAAATCGCGGCCAGCGCCGCGATTTTCCTACTTCCCCGCATTCAGTGATGCACGTGTCACTGGCCCCAGATACCCCGTCTGGCTGATGCCGTTTCGTAGTTGGTACTGCTTTAACGCTGCACTCGTCGCCGGTCCGAAGTAACCCGTGGGCGCAACGGCAAGGAGGCCCTTAGTAACGAGTAGTTTCTGCAGCTCGGTCACATCAACTCCTTGCGCGCCGGTACCTATATCGAAATTGAAACGGTAACCTGAGCTGTTAATCGGCGGTACTGGCTTTGCCGGCTGTGCAGGTGCCTTCGGTGCCGTCTTAGTAGGCGTCTTGGCTGCGGACGATTTTGTCGGCGCCTTTACCGTCTTCTTGGTCGTAGCCTTCTTCTTGCTGTTCTTTTTTGAGGAGCTGCCACCTCCTCCCCCACCTCCGCCACCCCCACCTCCACCGCTCGAAGGCGGGCTGGTTACGATGACGGTGCGCGTGGTTGTGCCTGTATTGCCTGCACTGTCCGTCGCCGAGTACGTGACCACGTACGTGCCCGCTAATGACACGTTCAACGCCGTAGTGCTGACCGAGATCGAGGATGAAGCGAGGACACCATCAACGTTGTCGAGTGCGGTAGCACCGAGTTCGACGTACGACTGCCCAAACATAACCGCCTGCGGATTTGCGCCTATAAGGGTGATGACCGGCGCTGTCGCATCGTCGTTGTAGACCAATGCACATGTTGTTGATGTCGCTGCAGCCAGCACGATGTTAGTGCAGTTATTGGAAGTGAGTGCATAGCCCGTAAGACTTGTGCCTGTAACCGACAGGTACCTGCCTGGCGAAACCATGACGCGCGCCTCGGTGCCCGTGAAGGCTTGCTGCGAGCCCTCGTTAAGGATAAATGAGAAGGCCGAGCTTGTAGCCGTACCGCCTTCGTCGTTCGTTATCGAAATGCTGACTATCAGATCACTCGTCGTTGCCATGCCAAGCGAAGCAATTGCTCCAAAAGCATTTACTCGCTTCCCGGTTGCGGTTGTAGAAGCAAGGCCAGCAACCGTGTCGCCTCCTGTAAAGAGCGCGGTCTTTATCTCTTGAGCCGTAAGTGAAGGCTTGTAGGCAAAGAGTTGCGCAGCAATACCCGACACATGTGGTGCGGCCATAGATGTGCCGTTCAGGCACTCGTACGTTGTCGCCGAACCAAGGCACTCACTGCCCGTTTCGGACATCGTGCTCAAAATATTCACTCCTGGTGCTGCCACGTCGACGCCCTCCGTCCCGTAGTTCGAGAATGAAGCCATCGCGTCGTTCTGATCGGTAGCTGCTACGCTCACAATATTCGCAAGGCTAAAGGTCGCCGGGTAGAAGGGGTCCGTCTCCGTACTTAACCCATTATTTCCTGCTGCAGCGACGAACACACCGCCGGTCTCGCCGAAGCGCGCGATGGCGTCGTACATTGAGGTCGACGGCACCGGACCACCGAAGCTCGCGTTGATCACCTTCGCGTTGTTGTGCCGCGCGAAGTCGATTGCATCGACTATGGCTGAGACTGGAAGCGAGCTATTTCCGGTGCGAAGCGCCATTATCTTTGCCTCGGGAGCAACACCGACCACTCCTACCCCGTTATCCATTACTGCGGCGATAGTTCCTGCTACGTGCGTACCGTGGTAGTGCGCGGGTGCAGGATTAGGGTCGTCGTCATAAAAATCGTATCCGTGAATACACCCGCCGAGTGCCTCGCCGGTATCAGAGAGACAGTTCTCTCCATCCCACATGTTGGAGGCTAAGTCCGGATGTGTATAGTCGACGCCTGTGTCGATAACCGCCACAACGATACCGGCGCCGCGCGAAAGCTCCCACGACTCTGGCGCGTCGATGTCAGCGTCAACGGTGCCTGTGTCACCTTCGACCTCTTGTCCTGTATTTTCGAGTGCCCACAAAAGCCTACGATGTGTGTCGTCAGTGTCGATGTTCGTAACCTCATACAGATAGTTGGGCTCTGCGTACTCAACATTCGGGTTCTCTGCTAGGTCGGCCGCGGCCTCGAGCACACTTCCCTCCGTCTCGACAACGACGATGTTTGCAGACTCAAGCGAGTCGACCACCTCCACGTCATTGGCTTCGGCAATCGCTTCAGCCTTCGACTCTCCTGAGGAGCGACTCAAGTCAACGTTGTTTTCCTTGAATTTCACAATGACCTCGCCGGGTACGTATGCAGGCTCAGATGATGTTGCCACCTCTTCTGCGGCCACGGCCCTTGTTGATGATGCCTCGAGAGCTGATTCTTCAGGTGAAGTGGCCACCGGCTCGTGGGCGGTCTCTTGAGCCGGGGCAAGGGTGGTTTCTACAGACAACGTGGACTCCGGAGGCTCCTGTGGCCCTAAGAGTAGGGCTGTGGTTGCTTCAGGAGCTGGAAGGTCCATGGGTGCCATGACTCCCTCTACAGGCGCTTTAGGGGCAGTTTCCACAGGTGTTAGCTCACCTGCAAAAGCCGGCTGAATCAGGAGAGACAGCGCTAGAAAGGCAGCGCCAACCTTGGGAGCAAGTCTCATGAAGAAATAGTGAGTACACTATAACGATTCCCTGCGGCTGATGCGAGCGCGACAGTAAGAAAAACGCGCACCATTCGGCGCGCGCTCAGATTCTTGGGGCTGTTGTTCTAATCGAGGATCTTAAGTCCGAACTTCTCGTCGAAGACGGCAGTGCGGACCTCGGCGAAAATGCCCCACCCCATCACTTCCAGTCTTGCAGCGCGAAGGTGATCCATGTGGCTCTCGAGATCCACGGGATTGCCCTTGCAGTCACAGTGACCAGTGATCAGAGCTTGCGTCGATTGGTGACCATTGACCGAGACTCCCGCCTTGTCGCGAATCCAGGCGACCAGTTCGGTGCGCTTCTCGCTTGAAAGGAGCGGGTGGTCCGCTCCCGCGAGAATCCCATCGATGCCGGGCTCGGTGATGTTGTCGATGGCGTCGACACCGAACGTCGCCTTCGCCAGGGAAATTGCCTCTGCCTGGCAACGCCCATCCATGCAGCCGAAGTGCGTTCCGAATCGTGTGTTCTCGTTACTCATGTGATCAAGTACCCCTAGTAAATAACTGTTGGCCGCAACTTGTATCTGCGGCCGAGCTACTATACTCCCCTTTTCCTTCTTCTCAAGTCTTGGGTTTACCCGGCAGAAAGTGAAATAGAGCGAAGCTGTCGACGGAGGGTTTTGTACTCAGGAAGAGATCTTTCAACCAGTGCCCAGAACTGCGGAGAGTGGTTGTGCTCTATAAGGTGGCAGAGCTCGTGGACAATGAGGTAGTCGGCGATGGGACGCGGAAGAAAGACAATCTTATAATTGAAATTCAAATTTCCTTTGTGCGAGCAGCTCCCCCACATAGTCTTTTGGCTTTTTATGGCTACCCTTCCGTACGCGAAGCCGTATCGCTGATTTACTATGGGCAATCTCTCAAGCACGAGCGCTCGGGCCCTTTCCACGGCCTCCTTGTGCGCCTTCGTTCCATGATGAAGTCGCGGTAGCTCCATCACGGGCGGATTTCCGCTCTGACGTCGCTCCAGTTTCGCCTGAACTTCAGTTATCCATACGCGCTGTTGCTCCAAAAACTTGAGTGCTTTTTTCTCTGACACCCGCAGAGGCTTCGTAAGCACCACCGCCCCGTCCAGATACACCGTCACGCGTAAATATTTTGCTCGTGTGCTTTCCCGAATAGTGTACATATTCTTCAACCTAAACCGCCTGGGGTGTTCCTACACCAAGTCTCCTTCTTTCTTCCTTATATATCTTCCTCCACACTGGAAAGAGCAAGAATATGACGTTCCCTGCGATAGCCGGATACGCGCCACTTATGAAAAAGACCAAGAACCAAAGAATTTCCTTGCATACCCAGTACTCGCCAAGCTTGTGGTAGCACGGTGTAAGCGGCTGCTCCGTATAACTCATATCTTCTGCCATATATGTGCCCACTTGCGCGTGCAAGAATGAACCGAATACTGCACCTGCGGAAATCCAGATTATTAAAAATTCGCGCAGCACTACGCCTCCCGCAAGCGCTGTCCCAAGCGAAGGCGACGTCGCAAGCGCAACAACCAAAAGGGCTGCTCCCACAACAGCCGCCTCATAGTGCCACGTCGACCCGGACTTCGGGCCCGCCATTATCCGTGCGAAAGGCAAGAATACTGGCCGCAGCACCCGTGCCAAAAAATCCACCACTGAATCCGCCATCCGCCCAGTATATCGCGACGTCCAGCCCGCTTAGCCACTCACATTCTTAGTAACTCTTGAGGCGTCGCGACTTTTCGTGGGTGCGGATCTTCTCTAGTGCTTTCGCTTCAATCTGGCGGATGCGCTCACGCGTGACCCCGAATTCCTTCCCCACTTCTTCAAGGGTGTGGTACACGCCATCAAGGAGTCCGTGGCGCATCTCTAGAATCTTGCGCTCCTTTGGTGAGAGATCATCAAGAATGTCCCGTACCTGCTCGGTAAGGATGCGTTCTGAGGACTCTTGTACTGGGCTAGGGATTTTATCATCGGCAATAAAGTCGCCGAGCGAGGACTTGCCATCGTCGTCGTCAGAACCGATTGGGCTTTCAAGCGAAAGCGTATCCTGATTGATTTTTTCAATCTGATAGATCTTGTCTACCTCGACGCCCATCTCAACCGCGATCTCCTCGGGCTGCGGATCGCGACCAAGCGCCTGCGCGAGGCGGCGAGACACCTGCTTGTATTTGGCAATGGTTTCAACCATGTGCACGGGAATACGAATAGTGCGCGACTGGTCAGCAAGTGCACGAGTGATTGCTTGGCGAATCCACCAGGTAGCATAGGTTGAGAACTTATAACCCTTCTTCCAGTCGAACTTGTCGACGGCCTTAAAGAGGCCAATGTTCCCTTCTTGAATGAGGTCAAGGAGTGTTAGGTCTGGCGAACGCCCGACGTACTTCTTTGCAATGGAAACAACGAGGCGGAGGTTTGAGCGCGCGAGGATGTTACGCGCCTCATCGTCGCCTGACTCTATGCGCTTAGCAAGCTCCTTTTCTTCGTTTGCGGTGAGGAGTGGGTATTGACCGATCTCGCGTAGGTAGATCTGAATGGAGTCATAACCTGAAGACTCACGGCCCTTTATATTACGTGTGGCGAGGTACTCGTCTGCATGGTCCTCGAGCATGCCACCTTCAAGGATGTCTATGCCGGCAGTGGTGAAACGGCCGTAAAGGTCATCAAGGAAGTTGACGTCGTCTTCGACGTGAGGGAATTCGCGCAAGATTTCGCTGTATGTAATGTACCCGCGTTCCTTGCCCTTTTGTATAAGGCGCTCTGCCTTGTCGGCCTGATCAGCTGCGGCCTTAGCCCGGGCACCCGTTGCAGCCGCACGCACCACATTCATGGTCGCGGTCTTCTTTGCGGACTTGGATACGGTTTTCGTGACTTTCTTTGCAGGTGCCTTCTTGGCAGCCGTCTTCTTTACTGTCTTCCTAGGCGTGGTTTTTGCCGCCTTTTTTACAGGCGCCTTCTTTTTTGCTGCAGGCCTTTTGGGCGCAGCCTTCTTTGCGGGCTTCTTGATTGCCATAGAGAAAATCCGATTATCTACAAAAGCAGCTTATAAATGAATTACTAGTGAAATTAGTTGAGCGCGGCCAAACGAGTAGAGAGGTCCTTGCAGGCCTCTGCAGCCTCGCGTATAGCTGTCTCGTCTCCGGTTACTTCGGCACGACGGAGTTCTAGTGTTGCGGCGTGCAAACCCTCGGTCAGCACTGCACGTTCAAACATGGCGAGCAGGTCATCTCCTGCTGAAACATCAGGCGTCTCGCCAAAGACGAGTCCCGCCTCAAAAAGCAAACGCTCATCTACCCCCTCAGAAGGCGGTGGAGCGCCGATAATACGAGAGTACTCTTCAGTCAAGCGTTTCGCAAGGGGTGTGTCGGGATAGCTCACGATTGCAGCAAGCACAAGGTCGCGACGGGCTTTGACGCTCGAGGCTCCTTTGGATGTCTGCGGGAAAGCACTGCTGGGCTGTTCCGGTCCACCTCTCCGCCTCTCATCGCTTTCTTTTGGCAGAGCGGAGCGTACGGCTTCAGGCGTGGTGGAAAGCGCGCGGGCAATGATGTCGATGAGTCGTTGCTGCTCAAGAGGGCTTTTAGTGGCCGCAACAAGCGGCAGCACCACTTCTTCAACTTGGCGAAGAAGCTTGAGTTCGTCCTCTTCCTCAGCAGACAGGACAGACAAGAAAAACTCGGCGACTGACTGTGAACCCTTCACTAGTTGGGTGAAGCTCTTTGGGTCCTCAGCAACTATGTCGGCAGGGTCTTTGCCCTTAGGTATCCGCACCGCTTTGACCCGCATACCAGAAGCGAGTGCTGCGCGCGCTGAGCGAGCGCTTGAAGCGAGTCCTGCTCGATCCGCATCCAAACAAAGCATTAGATTATCCGCATAGCGTTTGATAAGCGTGAGGTGCGTATCGGAAAGCGCCGTACCCGAAAGTGCGACCGTGTTCTGAAATCCCGCCTGATGGAGCAGGAGCAAATCAAATTGACCCTCGACGAGAATAGCGAAGCCGCGCGAGCGGATGGCATCCTTGGCGCGGTCCATGCCGAATAGAAGTTCTGACTTCTTAAAGAGTTCAGTTTCGGGGCTGTTGAGGTACTTCGCCTGGTCGTCAGGACTTAAAGCGCGGCCTGTAAAGGCCACCGTTCTCCCCGCTGCGTCACGTATAGGAAACATAAGACGATTGCGGAAACGGTCGTACCACGTACCCGGTTTTTCGTCGGCCTCCTTAACAAGGCCAGCCGTTGCGAGTTCCTTGGGCGAGTATCCGAGGGTCCCAAGAGTCTCAAGAAGTCCACGCCACCCGTCCGGCGCTAATCCTAGATTCCAGGCGCGGATGGTTTCAGGTGTAAGGCCGCGCGAGCTTGCGTAGGCGAACGCGGAGCTTTCTTCGGTAAGCGCTCGTGCGAAGAAGTTCTCTGCCTCTCGCATGGCTTCGCGTAGTCGGTCCCGCGCTTGGGTTTCGGCACCGCGGTTCCCTTTTCCGCTCCACTCGACCTCAATCCCGGCTTTATCTGCAAGGATCTTCATTGCCCCCTTGAAGTCAACGCCCTCCATCTTTTCAATAAAAGTGAAGTGGTCGCCGCCCTGACTGGTTGAGAAACAATAGTAAGTACCGCGCTCAGGATTTACGTAAAACGAAGGTGTCTTCTCCTTGCCGAAGGGCGTAAGCCCGCGCCAGTAACGGCCTGCTTTGGTGAGTTTTACGTATGGCTGCACGACCTCAACGATTGAGAGCTTCGCTTTGATTTTCTCTACGGTATCAGCTGCCATTTGCCTTATTCTAGCGCTTATTTGCCATTATCGCTCTGGAGGCCGAGAAAGAACAACACCCCCGCCTTTATATAGGGCGGGGGTGTTGTTTGAGTAAAGCCTTATGCGGTCGTGTCGACAGCCACCCCCGGACGCGTCTCCTCTTCGGCAAGTGCTTCGGCAGCAGTTCGCTCGCGCTCGCGGCGTGCAGCCTGAATATTGTCGATAGCGATTCCTTTCTGAGAACCAGCGAAGCCGGTACCCGCAGGAATAAGGCGGCCCAGGATGACGTTCTCCTTGAGTCCGCGGAGCGTGTCGACGGAGCCCTTGAGAGCTGCGTCGATAAGAATTTTCGTGGTCTGCTCGAAGGAAGCCGCTGAGAGGAAAGAGCGACGGCTAAGTGCTGAGGTCTTGATGCCGAGCACCATTTCCCTTGCTTTGGGTGGCACTTTGCCTTCTGCTTCCATGCCCTTAACAATCTCGCCAAACTCAAGAAGCTCAACGACATCGCCAACGGAGAACTCAGAGTCTCCTGGCTCGACGATCTTCACGAAGGAGAACATCTGCTTCACGACAACTTCGAGGTGCTTGCGCGACACGGTAGCTCCCTGGAGCTCGTAGATCTTACTGGTCTCAGCAATGATGTACTCCTGGACTGCGGCGCGGCCTGCGTACTCGAAGAGGTCGTCGAGGTCTACGGAACCGTCAGTAAGAAGCTGCCCGCGCGTGACCTTGTCCCCCTCCTTCACCAATGTCTGACGCGGGTAGTGGGCGGTATAAGCGCTTGCCGAACCATCCTTCTTACCCTGCCCCACCTCTGGCTGGACAACAATGACGCGATCGCGACCTTCCTCGCGGATCTCGGTGACGAGACCATCGGTCTTGCTGACAATCGCCGGGTTCTTGGGTGAGCGCTTCTCGAAGACTTCCTCGACACGAGGGAGACCCACCGTGATGTCTCCCCCGACTGACGCCGTACCGCCGGCATGGAAGGTGCGCATCGTAAGCTGCGTACCCGGTTCGCCGATAGCCTGTGCGGCAACCGTTCCGACAGCCTCGCCGAGATCGACAGGCTCCTGGGTTGTAAGGTCCATTCCATAACAAGCAGCACAGATACCGTAACGGGTCTCGCATGACATAGGTGAGCGAACGGCTACCGATGTGACACTTTCCTCGCTATTGATGGCGCGTGCGTCTTCTGCTGTGAGGTAATGGTTTTTCTTGAAGGTCTGTCCCCCTGCGTCTACCTCTGCCGAGAGCGTACGCCCACGTACGGCGTTGGCGAAGTCGATCTGGATACCCGAGGCAGAGATGCGCGAGATGGTAA
>DASVVA010000005.1:0-6075 GCA_036386775.1 Minisyncoccota bacterium | reverse complement strand
ATGGAATTTGCCTAGCCCCGTGTGGGGGACAGGGGGATTAGTTATCAACAGGGCCAAAACATGATGGTGGGATGAAGTGGCATATACTTACCTATTAGTGGGAGGAAGTGGGAAACACTTCCAAACACGAGCCCTTCCTTTTATCTATGTTCATAGGAGAATACCGCCACACCTTCGATGCGAAAAATCGTATTTCGCTACCATCGAAGTTCCGCAAGGAACTTGGCGGCTCCGTAGTAGTGACCCGCGGCCTCGATCGCTGTCTCTTCGTCTACCCGAAGGCCGCGTGGAAAAAAGAAGCTGAAAAGCTCGCAAGGCACTCGACCGGCTCTGCCGCTGGTCGAGGCCTTTCGCGTTTGATGCTTGCGGGCGCGAGCGAGGCGGACGTCGACTCGGCGGGTCGTATCCTCGTACCGGATTACCTCAAGTCATTCGCAGGATTAGGCATCAAGTCTGTTGTCGCCGGCGTTTCAGAGCGCGTAGAGCTATGGGACGAAAAGGCATGGACGGCCTACACGAAGCAGATCGAGAAGCACGCCGACGACTACGCAGACGCGCTCCAACTTGCCGATTAAGCCTATGGAAAACCGCCACGATACGGTCTTGCTTAATGAGGCGGTTGACGGGCTTGAAATCGCACCGGGTGACGTCGTCGTGGACGGCACCATCGGCGGGGGAGGGCATTTGGAGCTTATGCACCAGAAGCTCGGATCCGGGGGAGTGCTTATCGGCATCGACGCAGACAAGGACGCAATTGTTCGTGCCGAGGCCAAGGTAAGAAGTAAGCCCGGGCCGAGAGTTGTGCTTGCCAACGATAACTTCCGCAATATAGGGCGTGTTCTCGACGACGCTGGAGTGGAAGCGCTCGACAAGGCACTGTTCGACCTTGGCTGGAGCAGCTTTCATCTAGAAAGCGGACGCGGATTCTCATTCAAGGCGCACGAGCCTCTGCTCATGACGTACGGCTCGCCTGAAGAGGGGGAGACGGCAGCAGAGCTACTAAGTTCCGCTACGGAGGAAGAGCTTGCTGACATCCTCTACACGTACGGGGAAGAGCGCTTCTCTCGCAGCATTGCCCGCACACTCGTGCGAGTACGCAAGGAGGCACCGATCCTTACGACAGATGACCTCGTGCGCGTAGTCGAGGAAAGTACGCCGATCTGGTATCACCACCGCAGGCTTCATCCGGCAACAAAGACCTTCCAGGCACTTCGTATCGCTGTAAACGATGAACTGGGTGCCCTTCGCGAAGGGCTGACAACTGCCATGGACCGTCTTGCCGCAACCGGGCGCATCGCTGTCATCACTTTTCACAGCATTGAGGACCGTATTGTGAAAAGCATGTTTCGCGATGCGGCGCACGCCGGAAAGGGAAGCCTTGTGAACCGTAAGCCCATTGTGCCAACACCCGAAGAGATCGAACGCAACCCCCGCGCTCGTAGCGCCAAACTCCGCATCTTCTCGGCAACTCCCAAGGAGAGTTCCTATCTAGCAGCAACAATAATCGCGCCAGCCGCGCTTTCGTACCTATGAAAAACCGCACCCGTAGCATCGCCGTTCCAGTCATCGCGGTCCCTGACCGCATCGTGCCCATGCTCGGTGTTGCGGCAGTCGCCCTTGTAGCTGTCTATATTGTCCTCGTGATTACTACAATTTTCTTTGCTGCCTGGCAGACACAGCTCGCAAGCACCATAGACGAGACCCGCGGGTCGATTCAAGCGCTTGAGACTGAATACTACAGCGCGATCGCCCGTATCGATGCAACCGATCCATCCTCGATTGGCCTCGTCGCTCCCGCCGAGGTGCATTACGTTGTGGCGGCTCGCCCTACGGGCCTTACCTTCGCCCGCTAAACTTATTTATGCAGGAACGTCCAACCACCTATACCGTCGTCTGTCTTTCGGCTCCTTGCGAGGAGACGGCCGTCCACGATGCTGAAACGCCCCGCTCGGGGTATGTTTACGAGATGGAATTTCCCGTGCTGGTACCGAGGTCGACGGTAAAGAAAGATACCGATACCACCTCGCGCTAACCCCTATGCGCAGGGCATTTCGCCTCCGCCTCCGCATTATTTCGATTGGCGTTGCAGCGGTCGCCCTGCTGCTTGTATCGCGCCTCTATTTCGTACAACTCGTTCAAGGTGAGGAATTCTCGCTTAGGGCCGAGCGCCAGTATGTAAGCTCTTCCCAGAAACTGTTCAACCGAGGGGCAATCTACTTTACGCGCAAAGACGGAACGCTTATTTCCGCGGCAACGCTTACCAACGGCTTCCTTCTCGCGATTGACCCAGCTGGCATAAAAGATGCCGAAGATGCATACGCGAAGCTTCAGCCACTTGTTCCCGGGCTTGATCGAGAAGGTTTCCTTGCGGCAGCAGCCAAAGAGAATGATCCCTATGAAGTCGTACTGCGCCGTCTTTCAGAAGAAACGGGAAGAGCCGTCGACAGCAAAGACATACCTGGAGTCATCGTAGAGCGTGAACGTTGGCGGAGCTATCCCTCGGGCCACGCTGCGCAGACGGTAGGCATTATTGCTTACGACAACGACAACACAATTGCTGGGCGTTTCGGACTTGAACGCTACTACAACGACGTGCTCGCGCATAACGGCGAGGGGGTATTCGGCAACTTCTTTGCCGAGCTTTTTGCCAGCCTTGATAGCGTTGTCGTTGATGCCCGAAGCGCGCGGGAGGGAGACATCATTACCTCTATCGAGCCCGTTGCTCAGCAGAAGCTTGAGCAGATTCTGAAAGAAACCAATCAGCGCTACGGTAGCGCAGAAACTGGCGGCATAATCATGGATCCAGCGACGGGTGAAATCGTTGCCATGGGAGTCTATCCGTCGTTCGACCCCAATAATTTCACCACTGAAAACAGTGATCATTTCGGTAACCCGCTTGTCGAGAGTCGGTACGAGTTCGGTTCAATTCTAAAAGCACTCACGATGACTATCGGGCTTGATACTGGCGTTATTACGCCCGGCACGATGTACAACGACACAGGTTGTATGACCCTCAATACCAAAAAGATCTGCAACTTTGACCTAAAGGCTCGTGGCACGGTGCCAATGCAGGAAATTCTATCCCAGTCGCTTAATCTCGGTACTACATTTATTGCTCTTCGCGTCGGCCACGACCGATTCCGCAAATTCTACAAGGAGCTAGAGGTTGACTCCGAAACAGGCATTGATCTTCCGAGCGAGATACACGGTGACATTCGTAACCTCGAGAGCCCTCGCGAGGTCGAACTAGCAACGGCTTCCTTCGGTCAAGGCATTGCGCTAACCCCGGTCGAGGCCATCCGGGCACTCGGGGTAATGGCTAATCGCGGCGCAATGGTAACCCCGCACCTTGCTACTGCGGTACGACTTGAATCCGGGGTTACGCGTAAGCTGTCTTGGGGCTCCCCTAAACAAGTCTTCCGTCCAGATGCCGTGCGTGATGTTACCGACATGCTTGTCGAGGTCGTAGACACGCAGCTCGGAGGAGGGAAGGCGAAGATACCGTCGATGAGTGTTGCCGCAAAGACCGGTACGGCGCAGATGGCAGCTCCCGGGGGCGGTTACTACGAAAACCTCTACTTCCACTCTTTCTTCGGATACTTCCCAGCTTATGAGCCAGAGTTTGTCATCCTTCTCTACACCCGCGAGCCGCACGGTGTGCGCTACGCCTCCGAGACCCTTACTGACCCGTTCATAGACCTTACACACTTCCTAATCAATTATTATGAGATTCCGCCCGATAGGGCGCAGTACTCCCGCCGATAACAGTGCGGGATAGAGATTTCCGTTTGTATATGAAAAAAATTGCCCGCAATCTTGTCGCTTCACTACTCGCTTCTTTCGCGCGAGCGGTTGTGCGTAAATATCGACCGACTGTAGTCATGGTGACAGGAAGTGTCGGCAAGACCTCCACCAAAGATGCCGTTGCTGTCGCCCTTACCGGTCACTCCTACGTACGTGCAAGCGAGAAGAGCTACAACAGTGAGTTCGGCGTTCCGCTCACTATCTTTGGTTGCAAGAATCCATGGACCAGCGCAGTTGGGTGGACCAGAGTATTTCTTGAGGCATTCGCCCTCCTCGCACTACCGAGTGCCTACCCAAGAATTCTTGTACTTGAAGTCGGTGCCGATTACCCTGGAGATATTACCCGCATTCTTAGAATCGTCACGCCTGACGTTGTTGTCGTGACGCGTCTTCCTGATATGCCTGTACACGTGGAAGCCTACGCCACACCTGAGGCCGTGCGGGAAGAGGAGTTTCTTCCAGCACTCGCGCTTCCGTATGGGGCGCCGCTTATACTTTCCGCGGATGATCCGCACGCACAACGTCTTGCTGAGGCGCTATCGGTCGACAAGTACACGTACGGCATGGCTGCTGACGCAGATGTGCGCATTGGTATTCCCGAGCTTCTTGTGGAAGAAGGAAAGCCCGAGGGCATGCAGACAACTGTTTATATAGAAGGAGAGGAGCATAAGCTTGTCGTGCGTGGTGCGATCGGTAACCCGCAGCTCCTTGCGCCCGCGGCCGCCATTGCAACTGCGCTTGCACTGGACGCAACGCCCGAGGCCGCACTACGAAGACTTGAGTCATATGTGCCACCGGCTGGTCGCGGACGGCTTCTCAAGGGAAAGGACGGAGCGATCGTCTTGGACGACACCTATAATGCTTCGCCTGCAGCAGTCATAGAGGCTCTGAACACCCTTACTCTTGCGAGTAAACAGGTTCCGGGCAGCCGCCGCGTAGCCGTGCTTGGAGACATGCTTGAGCTCGGCCGCTATTCGAACGAGGAGCACACACGTATTGGAAGCCTTGCGGCGGGGCTTACCGATGTGCTAGTGACTGTGGGCCCCCGCGCACACGCTATCGCCGATGAGGCGCGAATTGCCGGGCTTGCCGAAGACAAGGTTCGATCATTTGAAACATCGGCCGAGGCAGCGCCTCAGATTGCTGCGATGGCGGGAGCAGGGGACATCGTATTGGTAAAAGGTTCACAGTCTATTCGCACCGAACGCATTGTGGAACAGCTGCTGGCTGACTCGGCCGACAGACAATTTTTGGTACGGCAGGAGAGGGAGTGGAAGAAAAGATAGCTGCTTTACAAAAAGACCTCCCAATTCCATAGTGGTCTTAGAATAGTTTCGGAAAGGGGAGCAACATCATGGCCCAAGGCCTTCTGCTTACCTCCATGTTCGCGCCAGAGGTAGTCTATGCGAATTTCGAGGAATTCCTTGAGCGCCACCATGGAATGGTGCGACTCTCGGGTTACGACTATGCGTGGACCTATATGCTGGTCCGTCTCGCGCGTGACGACATGGAAAAGGCGCGCAGAGTCTTTAGTTGGGCGGTAAAGCGTGTTTGCCTCAACATGCTCGCTGATCCCAAAAAGCGCTTTGGCCCCCTCGCCCAAGAGATTTCGACTCACGGGCTTCACTGGGCGCAGCGTGCTGAGGACACTCTAGGAACCAATCCGGCAAAGTCTCTGAGCCTAGTTGAAGGAGTCTTCCTGCTTGAGAGATTGGCGGTCTGGGCGGAGCTCAATCTGCATAACAGATTTGGGAGCGACATGTCGCTTGTCGAATTTCGACAGCGCCCCGAGAGCAATGACGAGGCGGCGGGCAAAATTGCATGGATTGACGAGTTCTACCAGCAGGCCCGCAGTCGAGCAATTAAGGACACCGAAGAGTTCGTGAGAAGGCGGGACTGCGCGATCGGTTTGTCTATCACTTCGCTCGCCGGCAAGACGCTTCCGAGTGACAGCGAAATCGACCTGGTGCTCAGCCAAAGCTTCCCAACGCATCAGTCTCTGGCACGGCAACAACGGGAGATGACGTTCGTCCGCGGATCCCTCGTCAACTCCAAGTTCGTGGTCGAGTGGGTGTTGGGGCCTGAGCAGGCGGATGCCGCTTTCTAAGTTGAACTTCGGCAGAGATGCTGAGGTTTTTTGTTTTGTAAGACAACTGTTGTGTGGGGGAAGGGATAATGGCAGGAGTCACTGAGGTCACAAATGCCAAAACCGTCACTTGGGCGGTTTTGGCATTTGTGACCTCACGGGGAATCGAACCCCGATTTGATCCG
>DASVVA010000004.1:0-5838 GCA_036386775.1 Minisyncoccota bacterium | reverse complement strand
TTGTTCTCTGCACTTCTTATGGAAACTGGTGAGCGCACGTATGTCTTGCCTCAAGTGCCTGAACCCCTGCTCGGCCTGCTTATCTCCGGAGGCCACACCGAGATTGTCGAGATGCGTGACTGGCTTTCCTATCGACTCGTCGGACAAACACGAGACGACGCCGTGGGTGAGGCTTTTGATAAAGTGGCGCGCATGCTTGGCCTTCCCTATCCTGGGGGCCCTCAGATATCGAAGCTTGCAGAGCAGGCGCGCGAACGTGGCGGGGAAAGCCCTTACAGGCTCCCACGCCCCATGATTAGCGACCCTTCATGCGACTTCTCTTTTAGCGGTCTTAAGACAGCCGTACTCTATCTTGTGAGAGACAAGGAGCTGAGTGATACGGATAAAGAAAATATGGCGCTTGCTTTTGAAGATGCCGTCGCCGATGTGCTTTATGCAAAAACTATACGAGCCATTGCGGAGACCGGGGCTAAATCGCTTGCCATTGGCGGCGGAGTTTCTGCAAGCACCCACATTAAACGCACATTCCAAGAACGCCTCTCGAAGGACTATCCCGAAATGAACCTCTTCGTGCCCGCCCCTTTTCTAACAGGCGACAACGCAGTCATGATCGCACTCGCGGGTTATTATCATGCCGTCAAAAACGAATATGCTGATCAGGCGGCTCTCCGTGCCAACGGCAACCTCCCTCTTGCGAGCCTGAAATAAAGCCGTATTTCTGCTATATTGTGCGGATGGATCCAAAATTTTTAAAGCCCTACGACCCCACAGCAACCGAGGATCGCATATACCAAGCCTGGGAGGAGAGCGGTTATTTCAATCCAGACAATCTTCCCGGCGAGCGCACTGAGTCATTTGTTGTTACCCTCCCACCTCCCAACGTGACTGGCGTGCTCCATCTCGGTCACGCCTATGAGGATTCGCTGCAGGATTCGCTCGTACGCTTCGAGCGCATGCGCGGCAAAAGAGCACTCTGGGTACCGGGCACCGACTCAGCGGCAATCGCCACACAGGCCCGTGTTGAGAAAAATATCCAGAAAGAGGAGGGCAAGAGCCGGCACGACCTCGGGCGCGAAGAACTTGTACGACGGGTTGCTGAGTTCGCCAAGAGCAGCGAGGGAACGATCCTAAGCCAGGTGCGCAAAATGGGAGCGTCCCTTGATTGGAGCAGGTACGCCTACACCATGGACGACGCCCGGAATCGCGCCGTCGCGACTGCTTTTAAACGCATGTTTGACGCCGGCCTCATCTATCGAGGCAATCGCATTGTCAACTGGGATCCAAGGGGCCAGACAACTATTTCGGATGACGAGATTATCTATCAAGAGGAGCAAACGAGGTTCTACTATTTTCAATACGGTCCATTCGTCATAGGCACTGCGCGTCCCGAAACGAAGTTTGGCGATAAATACGTGGTGGTACATCCGGAAGATAAACGCTATGCCCACTGGGAGCACGGCCAAACCTTTGAACTGGAGTGGATCAACGGTCCAATAACCGCAACGCTCATCAAGGACGCAACCATTGATATGGAGTTTGGGACAGGGGCGATGACCATTACGCCGTGGCACAGCCAGATCGACTTCGAGATCGCCGAGCGACATGCACTTGATAAAGTGCAGGTAATAGACGAATACGGAAAGCTTCTCCCTATCGCAGGCGAGTTTGCAGGCATGAAGATAGGCGCTGCGCGCGAAGCTATTGTAGAGAAGCTCCGTCAAAAGGGTCTTGTTGTGAAGGAGGAAGACTACACGCACAACGTCGCGACTGCAGAGCGCACCGGCGGTATTGTCGAGCCTCAAATCAAACTTCAGTGGTTTGTTGGCGTGGACCGACCTTTCACGCTTGGGCATTCTGAAATACCTGGCATTCCGGACGGAACAACACTTACCCTGAAAGAGTTGATGCGCAAGACCGTCCAGCACGGGGGTGTTGTCATGCCTCAGGAAGGTTTCCGCAACGCCTACTTCCACTGGATCGATAACCTGCGTGACTGGTGCATTAGCCGACAGATATGGTTCGGACATCGCGTGCCCGTTTGGTACCGGGACGAGGAAGTGTACTGTGGCGTAAGTGCACCCGAAGGTGACGGGTGGGAGCAGGATCCAGACGTATTCGATACCTGGTTTTCCTCACAGCTTTGGACTTTCTCGACTTTGGGGTGGCCAGAGACGACCGAGGATCTCAAGCGATTCCACCCAACCTCCTTCATGTCCCCTGCTTACGAAATCCTCAACCTCTGGATATCCCGCATGATCCTTGCAAGCGGCTTTCTCCTTGGCCAGGTTCCGTTCCGCACAGTCATGATCCATGGACTTGTGCGAGATTCCCAGGGCCGCAAGTTTAGCAAATCGCTCAATAATGGTATCGACCCGCTCGACATGATTAAGAAGTACGGAGCCGACGCGCTTCGTATGGGACTCCTTGTTGGCACAGCAATCGGCAACGATATCCGCTTTGACGAACAGAAGATCAAAGCCTACAAGCACTTTGCGAACAAACTTTGGAACATCGCCCGCTTCGTACTCGAGAACACAGAAGGCGCGGACGGAAGTGCCCCGCTCACTGAAAAAGACGTCGAGCTGCGTGAAGAGCTTAACGCGGTAATCGCCGACGTAACGCGCGACATGGAAGAGTACCGTCTCTATATGGCTTCCGAAAAGCTTTACCACTACGTATGGGACCGTTTTGCTGCCCTCATTCTCGAAGAATCAAAGCCTCTTCTTCAGGGCGGGGACGCGACAGCCAAAGCTTCGCGCCAAATCCTCCTCCTTTCTCTTCTCTCCGATTGTCTGAAGCTCCTACACCCATTCATGCCATTTGTTACTGAGGAGATTTGGCAGTCTATGCCCGGCACAACGGATTTGCTCATGGTGGCTCCCTGGCCTACCAAATAGCCAGCTTTCTCCAGTTGTACCCAAGGAAGGACAGCGAACTGAGGATATACTTGCGGTATGGAGTTACTCAACTCAATCCCGGCTGAAATGCTCGGGTACGCCTTTGTGGGAGGGCTTCTACCTCCCTTAGTTTGGCTCTACTTCCTGCTTAGAGAGGATTCTCGATGTCCTGAACCCATACCCCTACTGGTCATCGCCTTTATTGCCGGCATGCTTGCCGTGCCGCTAGCACTCCCCCTCGAATCTCTTGTGCGCGACTACGCGTATGTCTTCTTTGACACGTGTACGCCATACGCCGCGATTTGTGCGCCTATCATCATCGGCTGGTCGATTATTGAGGAGGGTCTTAAGTATTTTCTTGCTGCCGTGCTCGTTCTCTGGCGCACCGACGTCAACGAATCCGTCGACTTTGTGATCTATATGCTTACCGTTGCTCTTGGCTTTGCTGCACTTGAGAACGTACTTTTCCTTGTCGTGCCTTTTGCAAGCGGTGAAGTGCTTACAGGACTTGCAACTGGAAATCTTCGTTTCATCGGCTCAACCCTGCTTCATGTGATGGCATCTTCTGTTATTGGTTTTGCTCTTGCCTTCTCGTACCTATACGCACGTCCTATACGTGAGCTTTTTGGATTTGCTGGACTTATCCTTGCCGTTGGATTGCACGCCCTCTTTAACTTTTTTATAATCATAGGAGATGGAATGAACACGCTCTTCGCGTTTCTCATCGTGTGGATAGCTGCCGTTGTCTTCTTTGTGTTATTCGAAGTTCTGCGGTACTTCCGCTATCGCAATTTACCCAAGAACGTTTGTTAGTCACTTATATTTATGAAAAAGCGCTCCTTCTTCGACAGGCTGTCCGGCTCCGTTCCGGCTGCTGACGACTACGATGCCTTCGAGGACGATGTATCTCCAGCCTACCCTTTGGTACGTCGCTCAGGAATTTCCCAGGCCGCGCCTGCGCCTGCGCCAATTGCTGCTTCCCAGCACGAGGATGCCGCTGAAGGGCAGCTCCCGGTAGACGTCTACCAAACGGAGAACGAAATTGTTGTGCGCGCATTCGTTGCAGGTGTTCGCCCCGATGAGGTAAATCTTTCCATAAGCCGCGACACAGTCATCATCGATGGCGTACGCGAGGAACGCGAGCAGCTTCCCGATTCGGATTACTTCATCCGGGAGCTGTTCTGGGGCTCCTTCTCACGTACAATCCTCCTCCCCCACGAGATCGACGTTGATGCCTCAAGCGCTACGGCTAAGGACGGTTTGCTAACACTGGTGCTCCCGCGCCTCGACAAGACGCGCCAGACCAAGCTCAAAGTCAAAGCGGGTTAGCCAATGAAAACCCCCGGGACCGCCCGGGGGTTTTCATTAACGTGTCTGCATGTAGAGCTTCGGGGGCGCCGCCACATTTACTACATGAAAGCGCATCTGACCGATAACCTGGCCCTCGACTGTTTCAATAGATACGCGCCAAAGCCCGGGTGCTGGATCATTTTTAATTGAATACCCACGATACCCTCCCTTCCGGCCACCAGTAAGCCTAAACGCGAGCTTCGACTCGGTCACCCAAACGTCGTGTCGTGAGTCATATCTTTGCCACCGATGCACAATATTCGTTGAGAAGGCTCGCGGTGCAAACACTGAGGCGAACGCATAAAGAGGTGTACCTGGAACATGATGAATCGTGCGCTCGACGTATCGAGACCAGCGCGCTCCCCCTTCAAACGTTACCTGATAGCCATCCTGCGTGCGAACAACTTGATGAAAGACGCCTTGGTCCTTTAGTGCGAGGGGCAGTGGTGGAATTATTCCAGAAAGGTATAGGTAGGGAATCGTGAACAGAATAATTGCAGTGCCAGTTAGAATATATGGCAACGTTTGCGTGAGTCTGCGAAAACCTGTGCAGGCCAAGAGGAAAAGAAACCCAAAAAAGATTACCGCGGCGGCAGTTGTGCTTTCAACGAAGATGCGCTCCCCAAGTCTGTCCGCATAAAGCGGGAATGCAAAAATCAGGTAAGCATAGAGAGCGAAGAAAAATAATACTGTTTGGAAAGCCAAGTGCGCGCGATAAGAACGGGCGAATTCGTTGCCGACGAAAATACCGAGAAGTAGAAGTAAAAATGGCCACGATACCGATAAAACGGCACTCTTTGTATAGAAGATGACAAAGCCGGAGAGGAGGCCCCCGATGGTGAAGGCAGCGCCAAGGGGTGAAAGGGTGGCAATTGTGCGCTGCCAACCTGAGGGGCGATCGGCAAAGCGCTGAAATGCGTGCGTAAGGAAAATAAAGCAAGCTGCCGTGACAAGATATGCAAGAAAAAGGAGATTTACTGCGGGCAGGTCTAGTACCGTAAAGGTGATGAGGTCAGTGATGAAACCTGTTAGGAAGACGAGGGTAGAAAGACGACTTTCATTGCGTCGAATGAAGGCTAGGAGTCGGGGCATGAAATAAGTGTAACCGCAGCAGTATTAAAAATGAAAAGTCCCGTGGTGACGGGACGCGTTGGGCGCCTATACTCTCCGCACTTGGAGAGCATCGGCCACACAACGAAGGACTTCCTCGCTTAGGCGCTGGGCCTCAGATGACGAACAGGATCTAAAGGAAGCGTCGAGCTCGAGAAGCAGGGCTGAGACCTCGCCGCCGACGCACGTCTTCCAGACTCCGATCACCAGGTGAGCGGCGCTGGCCTCCCGATCACCCGTGAATGTGCAGGAAATCGAATCAATCCGGGCCACGAGGCATCGGTCAGATCCCTCACACCCCTCGACCCTCTCGATCGCTCGCGCAATCAAGCGCCTGACCGGAGCCCTCACCTTGCGACCCCGATCCACTCCTTCAGTGAATTTGGTGCTGATGCTGGTTCTCACAGGCCGTTCCTCCTGTATTGCACAGTATAGTTATGCGGAAAAAAGTCAACGCACCCATTAAAACCTCGTTTTGTGC
>DASVVA010000003.1:0-6946 GCA_036386775.1 Minisyncoccota bacterium | reverse complement strand
ATGATAGGAAGCCTTGCAAGAGCAGCCTCGATAAGCGCCATCCCATAGCCCTCATATGAACTTGCCTGTATGAAAGCCTGGGCACTTCGCATAAGACCACGAACGTCAGGACGGTGTCCAAGAAATACAACCCGGTCAGCTATGCCAAGCGCACGCGCCATTCGTTTGAGCTTCTTCTCTTCACGGCCGGTATTAGCAAGAAAGAGGCCGAGCGAGGGGTAAACGTCCTTGAGCCGTGCTACTGCGGCAAGAATATCCTCTATGCGTTTTTCTGGTTCGAGTCGCCCGACTGACAGAAGAGCGAACTTAAACGCATGGGGCGGGAACTCGACCTTTGGCGCAACCTCCGTCGGTACGGGAATAGGTATGACCGAAGGCTGTGGCACTGCTTGTCCGTACTTCGAAGTGATTGAATCGCGTATACGCTCTGACACTACACGTATGCCATCCGCTCTGGGCAGAACGCGATCAGCGATACGAACACGCATCCTGTTAAGGAGAGGCATACGAACCTTGGGTGAGCGGTAGATTCCACTGCGTGTGAACCAGGGCGACAGAAAGTCGGTGTGGGCCTGTACGTGAAGTTTAGCCTTAGTTCCCCGCACAGCCCATAGCGATGCAATTCCGTGCTCGAACGGGTCCTGCGCGGAGACTATGTTGATGGCGTGCGACTCGATCAGTTTCTTTCCCGCCCTTGCCAGTACAAAAGGAGAAAGGAGCTTACCTGTACGTACGCTATGCAGGTGAAGACTGCCATCATCTATGGTGACCGTTGCGCGCGCGCGTGTCAGTATATGCAACTCCCCTCCTTCATCGGCGATATGTTTTGCATACGTGCGTACGCGTTCGCGCGTTGGTGTTCCGTCAACGAAGACACTCGGGTCGTTTGAAATGAACAGCACATTCATACCAGTCGTTTAAGGTTATCGGCCGTCTCTGCAAGCATGCGCTCGGTGGAAAACCAGGCCGCCCGTTTAACGCCTGCAGCACGCCGTTTCTCCCATGCCTCGGGATCCTCGCGAACACTCTTAAGAGCCCGAACGTATGCTTCCGTATCGTCTGGCTGAAGCAACACACCTTCCCCGCCTGTAATAAGCTCGGGGATGCTCCCCACTTCGTTCGTTATGGTGCGGCACCCAAGAGCCATGGCCTCAAGTACCTGGAACGAGAAGCTTTCAAATCCTGTGTTAAGTACAAAAGCGTCAGCTGACACACACCAACCGAGTGCTTCGTCGTGCGGAACTCCACCAGTCAGCAGTACCCGGTCGCTGACTCCTGTTTCCCGTGCCGCAGCCTCAAGCATAGCCCGGTCGGGTCCATTACCTACGATGACAAGCCTCCATTCTGGCAGTTGAGGAAGCAGGCGTATCAGGAACTCAAACCCTTTCCAGGGCACAAGCCTCCCGATAGATACCATATAAGGATGTGGGGGAGGCTGTGTGGGCGCAACCCCACCCTTGAGCTCGCGCATACCGTGATAAATGGCTTTAAGTCGCTCAGGTGCGACACCCCACTCAGCCACCACCGAAGCGAAGCTCTTGCTGGGTACGATGACAAGGTCGGCGCGCTGGGCGACCCAGCTCTGAAGGGTTTTGAGTATCCTTACCTGCCAGGGAACCGACATTTTTTGAAAGGAGACGATGTCGGCGCGCACACCGAACCTCTGACTTCCCTGCTCCCAAGCATGGTCACCGGGGACACGTACCACGAACGGCAGCCCTCTGATGCCTGCGGCAAGCGCGGCCGGAAGCCCACAACTTAACGTGTCTTGGACCAGCAACACATCCTTTCCGCGGGACGCGCGAAATACCTTGAAGAAGTAGAGGATATGCCGCACAACCTTCGGGTACGACTTAACTTCTGAAAACTTTACCACCTCCACGGATATTCCTTTGCCTGGAAGACCCGTCTCAAGGAGTTTCGTGTGTGTTGCAGGGCCTCCCGGCTCAGGTGGATAGAGAGGCGTTGCGATAAGCAGTTTCATATTGATCTAAGTTATTGACCTTGTCCGGTCTGAAAAAACGACTCCATGCTCAGCGCAATCGTGTCCCAGTCGTATTTCTTTAGCGCCAACGCCTTCGCGTTTCCCACAATGCGTGCGGTGAGGCCAGGATCGTTTAGGTATCTCTGTACTGCTCGTGCAACAGACTCAGGGTCGCGCACTGCACAGAATATACCGGTCGGTTCGGAACTATTTTCCGGATCAAAGAGGAAGTCAGGAATTCCTCCTACTGGTGTCGCTACGACAGGAATGCCTGCGGCAAAGGCTTCAACAAAAACGTTACCAAAGCCCTCGATAATGGAGGGGCGCACGAAGATGTCTGAAAGTTGATAGTAGGCTGGTAGCTGGTCGTGCGAAACATGGCCTGCGAACCGCACGCGCTCTGTCACTCCAGTATCCTTCGCTATTCCCTCAAGCTTTTCCTGATCTTCACCACTGCCTGCAATAAGAAGTTTTACGTTATTGGGAAGGTATATGAGCGCGCGTATCGTATCCTCTACACCACGTGACAACACGAGACGGCTCGCTGTAAAAAGAAGTACATCTCCCGGTTTTTTGCCGAATTTGGCAGCGAGCGTCGCGACTTCTCCTTCAGACGCCCTACGTGCGAACCTTGCGGTATCGACAGCGTTGGGTATTACGGCAACACCTCCCCTGTATCCCAAGGCACGTACTTCCCTTTCAATAAAGCGGGAAATGGCTTTTATCTTGTCTGCTTTGTGGTAAATGCGGGTATAGAGTGCCCAGAGTGGAAGTAGTATGCGTCGGCGTTTCGTCATGTCTCCGACGGATCGGCCGTCCTGGAGTTCAAGAAGATACGGGACGCGCGGATATAGGTATTTAAAGAACAGAGCTGCGAAGCCAGCTTGGTTAGCCATCATTGCCCAGGTTAGGTAATAGCCATACTTCCAGTGAAGTTGTAAGGCCTTTAGAAACGCGGTAAACGGGAACAGGAGTTTTGCGAGCCTGAGCACGAACGGTAGCGAGCGGTCCGATACCTTGGGCGACACAGAAGTAAAACCGATACGGTGTACGAGTACATTTCCAAAACGCTCGACCTTGGGCAGAGCTCGGTCGAACCTAAGGGTCACCATATGGAACTCGTATTCGTTCGAATCTATACGGTCCGTAATCTCCTTAAGCGCTATTTCAGCGCCTCCAACATAAGGATGGTAAGTGAGTGAAAAAATAAGGACGCGTTTCATACTGGCCGCATAAGCTTCCCCTCCTGCATCATGGTGAGTTCCTGGTAGTGCATGCGCACTTGTTTCAGAAGTTCATCGGCTTCTCGAGTATCATCGTCTGCGTACAGCATGTCAGCACGCCTGGTTGCGTACTGAGCGACCCTCCGCTGAAGCCATGAATAGCGCTCACTTTCATGTAGCGCGACAATGAAGCTGGCGCGCGAACCAAGCAATTTCAGTACGAGTCCTGCAAGTGCGCCGTAGCTCGCCATAAGGGACCACATAAAGCGGAACCTGAGCTTCCGGTCGAGTGATCGCGCTTTGAGTGCACCGAGCAACGGGAGCAGGTACTTATCAAAAGAAATGCCCATGCCCACGCGATATATCGTTACGTTGTCCATACGCTCAGTGCGTTTTAGCCCACGACGAAACTTCGTGGTCACGACGTGGAACTCGGTTTCGGGCATCATTTCTGCAAGACGGGCGAGCCTTTCTTCTGCGAGCCCTACATCAGGATAGTAGGTTGTAGCAAAGACAAGTACACGTGATTCCGGCACGCCAACAGCTCGGTACGCAGCAATCATGTCGTCGAGCAGGTCGTCGAGAGACTTTGTCGGTTGCCAGCCAAGTTCACTCCTTGCAAGCGTGGTGTCTGGACGACGGAAAAGCGGCGCGTCATCGGATTTCTCAAAGACAATATTCGATTTAGCGCCCGTTTTTTCAATAACCTTCTTTGCTAGATCAAGTATGGATATTTCCATATCACTTCCGATATTCACAGGACCGATAAAATTCTCCTTCCGCATGAGGCGATCAAGTCCTTCGATCTGATCGTCCGCGTGGAGAAAACATCGTGTCGCCGACCCGTCCCCGTAGATCACCAAATCGCGCCCAGCAAGCGCGTTGTAAATGAACACGGAAGGCACACGGCCATCAGTCATCTGTGTGCGGGGTCCTGCAGTATTGAAGATACGTGCAATGCGGATGTCGGTACCATATAGACGTCTGTGGTCTATGAACAGGGTCTCGGCGGCGCGCTTGCCGTTCTCGTAACACGCCCTCGCCGAAAGCGAGTTAACCGAGCCCCAATCGCTCTCACGAAACGGATGGTCCTGCATCTCTCCATATATATCTGCAGTCGATCCCTGGAGAATACGCGCGCCATGCTTCCGGGCGAGTTCGAGCATGTTGATTACCCCGTGTATAGATGTTTTCATCGTATGAATCGGATCGACCTGGAGTGAAATGACCGATACGGGACATGCGAGGTTAAAAATCCAGTCTATCTTCTCTGAGATGGCGAGCGGCTCGATAATATCGTGCTTGATGAAAGTGAAGTTGGGATGGCGCATGAAGGCCTCAATATTCTGAGTATCCCGCGTCTTCATTAGGTTATCGACGCAGATGACCCTCTCCCCCTCTTCGAGATAGCGCTTGCACATCAAAGAACCAATGGCGCCAGCGCCGCCAGTTATAAGAATGGTCTTCTTAGTCATAGGAAAAAGGTAGCACAAAAGGCTCGCATAAGGGCCCCCGCAGAAGGAGGTGTTCCCTCTGCGGGGGCCTGCTATGCCTGAATCATGGTTCTGAAGCTACGCTTAGCACATCTGGTATATCCATTAGAACCCGTGAGATTCTCGTAACGTTACGCTTATGCGACGAGTCAGGGTGCTAACCTCTTATTTTGGTTCGCTAAAAAGCGCGCGGAGGGTTTCTTCAGGCACTTCGTACGGCGCACTTGCGTGGGTGGCGGGAGTGGGTTGGGACCGCTGTTTTGGTGGAGTTGGGGGCGCGTCGGGCTTCCGCTCAGACTTGGGTGCAGGGGTAGCTTGCCTAGACGCCTCTTTGTGCCCGGGTGTCTGCGCCTGTTGCGGGCGAGCTTCGGCAGCAGAAGTGCCGATCACGTTTGCCAGCGCTCCCTTCAGTGGGGACGGGCCGTTTTCTTGTTTGGGCGGCTTTCCGGTCTTGGCCGCCATGGTCCTTAAAATAGACCGTAGATCTTCAGCGCTCTTTGTATGCGCCGGAGGTTTAGAACGGGCTCTGTCGGCCGGTCGCTCTTGCGGCCTAGGAGCTTGAGGCCTCGAACGATCGTTGCCGCCGCTTTTCCCGCTCGCCGGGCGCGTCGCTTCGCGTCGGGGTACCTGTCCCTGGGATCGATTTTCAGTTCCATCTGACTGCGGCTTTGCGGGCGGGTCTACAGGACCACCCTCGCCCTGTGCGTGTGTCTGCGCAATTTCCTCGAAGATAACTTTTTCCACCTCTGCACGCGGAGCGCCAAATTGCTGGCGTGAGCGCTCGATTACTTCTTTTTTGAAGTTTCGAGGAGGTGGCTCAATCGAAGGAAGTGTCATTGCTGAAAACGCGGGCGACCCGACGCCGTCAATCATGAGCGTCAGGTAGATCTGCGCAAAGCCGAGGTTCACGAGGTCCTCTTTCATAAATTTAGGGGCGAAGATGGTCTCAAGCGTCTCTGCGTCGAATGGTCCCACGCGGAACGAGACTGTGGTACCTACGTTACCGAAGACTGCCGCACGCACCTGTTCTTCCATCTGTTCGACGTACTGGTGCGCGATTGTGAGATTAAGGTTGTATTTGCGGGCCTCAGACAAGATCTCGGCAAAGGTGTCATTGGCGAAGTTCTGAAACTCGTCGACATAAAAGTAGAAATTCGGCAGAGTTTTTACTTCCGTATGTGAAAGGTCTGCGCGACTCATAGCGCCGAGGTAGATGCGGGTTGTGAGCATCGATCCTAAGAGCCGCATGTTTACGTCTCCCACCTGCCCTTTTGACAGGTTGATAATGAGAATCTTCCTGCGATCCATGAGATCGCGTATATCGAAGGACGAGTTGGGCTGACCGATGATGTTGCGGATGAGCGGGTTACTCGTGAACTGTCCAATCTTGTTCTGAATTGCTGGCGTTGCCTCTGCCGCGAACTTGTCCGTGTACTTCGCGAACTCATCTATCCAGAAAGATCGTACGACCGGATCTTTGACGTTATCGACGACTTTTTTGCGATACGCCTTATCGGTATACATACGGTTTACGCCGAGCAGCGTTGCGTCAGGATACTCAAGAAGCGCGAGGAGTGTATTCGTAAGAATGTACTCCATGCGTGCCGACCAGGCGTCTTCCCAGATTTTTTTGAAGGTCGCCATGAGACCACTCGTCACGAGATGGCGTTTGTCGTAGCCCACATCCTCCATGACGTTAAAGGCTATTGGGCGGTCGAGGTCAAAGGGCGCGAAGTATACGACGTCATCAATACGGTTCTCGGGCACATACTCGAGAAGCTTGTCGGCCGTGCCGCCGTGCGGATCGATGAAGGCGAGGCCCTCTCCATTCCGGATATCCTGAATGGCCATGTTCTCAAGCAGGGTCGACTTGCCCATACCCGTCTTTCCGATCACGTACATGTGACGGTTGCGATCCTTTGCCTTAAGCCCGAATGGTACGCGCTGTCCTCGACTGTCGGTAACGGCAAAGTAAGTTACTCGCTCGGGGTTATCCATAGGAACAAGTATACCAATATTACAGTGCTGCGACGGTTACTTACGAAGAAACTCCTCAGCAAGCTCCAACATTTTAGGGTAAAGGTTACGTATCAAGTTCATGGCCTTCTCGTCAGTTGCACGGCGCTTTGCTGCCTCCATTATGCCTAAACTGACTGTCGGACTTGTTCTAGCCCTTTCCCACATAAGAGCAAAGGAGTCGATCGTCATTGTGCCAGGGCTAATGTAAAGGTCGGAGCACATGGCGT
>DASVVA010000002.1:0-2549 GCA_036386775.1 Minisyncoccota bacterium | reverse complement strand
GCGAGCGGCGCGACTATTACCGATGGCGTGACGGTCGGTTACTACCGCCAGGACTTCTCGACGCTCAATTTTGAACACACAGTACATGAGTCGCTCATGAGTGTCATGAAAAAACACGATGAACAAACGATGCGTGCAACTGCCGCCGGATTCCTCATCACCGGTGAGCATATGAAAAAGAAGATCGGCGCACTATCGGAAGGACAAAAGGGCCTCGTTGCTTTCGCGCGCCTGGTGCTTACGCGCCCCGGGCTCCTCATCCTCGACGAGCCTACGAACCACATCAACTTCCGCCACCTGCCTGTCATTGCCAAGGCACTTGATCACTACGAAGGGGCGATGATACTCGTTTCCCACGTGCCTGAGTTTGTGGCACAAATTCGAATCGACGAGGTGCTTGACCTACAAAAGGCCTAGCCAACCGGTTTTTACGTTATTCTGGTACACTCTCACATATATGGCGTACGACTTTTCAAAATTAAAGGGGCATATTCAAGAGACGGAAGAATGGCTTTCTCGCGAGCTTTCGGGTATCCGCACGGGACGCGCTACCGTGGCACTTCTTGATTCGGTGCGCGCTGAAGCTTATGGGGCTCGCACTCCTCTTACGCAGCTTGCATCCGTGACGGCAGAAGATGCGCGGACCATCCGTGTCGTGCCGTGGGATAAGACAGTATCAAAGCCCATAGAGAAAGCAATCAATGACGCAGACCTTGGTGTGTCTGTGGTGGTTGACGATACGGGCCTCCGAGTCATTTTTCCTGACCTGACTTCAGAGCGGCGCACAATGCTTGCGAAGCTGGTAGGAGAACGGCTTGAGCAGGCGCGCGTGACACTACGCGGGCATCGCGCCGACACGCTTAAGGAGCTCGACGCTGTTGAGAAAGAAGGAGGCATGAGTCAGGACGACCTAAAACGTCTCAAAGACGAAACACAGAAGCTGATCGATGCGGGCGGCGACGCACTTGAGGCACTGGCGAAGAAGAAGCAGGAAGATATCGCGCAGTAGAAGAAAATGACCGTACTGATTTTTATCGTTATACTCGTGGGCCTTATTGTGGCACACGAGCTGGGCCACTTCTTCGTCGCCAAGCTTTCAGGCATGCGTGTTGACGAATTCGGTATTGGCTACCCGCCCCGTCTTGCTGGGTGGAGATATGGAGAGACTGAGTACACACTCAATGCGCTTCCATTCGGAGGCTTTGTTCGAATTTACGGAGAGGACGAGACAGCGACGGACTCACCTAGAGCCTTTTCAGCTCGGCCACGCCCTCTTCAGGCAATTACCCTTGTGGCGGGCATCTTGATGAACCTTCTGGTCGCCTACATCATTATTTCGGGCATGCTTACTGCTGGTGCGCCGCGCGCGCTTACACCTGAGGAAGCGCTACGCGCACCCGACGCTGCGCTTGTGGTAGCGAGCGTGCTTCCGGGAGGACCGGCTGAGACGGCGGGCTTTGCTCCAGGCGATAAGCTTCTTCGTATCGAGGGACCAAGCGGTATCGGTTATTTCAATGGAGCAGCTGGCTTTAGTGAGGCCGTGGCAAACCCGGTGGAGGATGATGGCCCCAGACATTTCATCGTAGAACGCAATGGTGTGGAGCATGTGATTACGGCCACCCCTGCCGCGGGGGTGATTGCAGGAGATCCTGATCGCCGAGCCCTAGGAGTATCACTTGCAACCGTAGGGACACTTCCAGTTCCGTGGCACGAGGCGCCGATTGAAGGAGCAAAGCTGACTTGGGAGCTTACGAAACAGACAGCGGTCGGACTTGTACAATTCTTCGGCAGCGTATTCACTTTTTCAGCAGATCTTGCTCAGGTATCAGGACCCGTAGGAATTGCGGGGGTAGTAGGGGAGGCCTATGACCAAGGACTTACACCTCTTTTTACAATTACAGCCCTCATCTCCATTAACCTTGCGCTGATCAACCTGCTACCAATACCTGCGCTTGATGGAGGACGGCTCCTGTTCGTTATCATTGAGTCAGTCATTCGTCGGCCCATACCGACGGTGTTTGTGCGTGGTGTTAACCTGGCCGGCTTTGCCTTCCTCATCCTCCTTATGGTGGTCATAACAGCGAGCGACGTTTTCAAAATTCTCAGCTAGCCTTTGGTCAGTGATATAATCTCGCCATGGACGAAGAGCAGATGTCACTGTCACGAATGGAGCAGTTACTTCAGGACAACTTAGAACTGGCTGAAGAGAACAATAGGCTTTTAAGACAATTGCGCCGTGCCGTGCGCGCGTCCTTCTGGGCACGCATAATCCTCTGGGCAATCGTTATCGCTCTACCCCTCCTCCTTCTGCGGCCAGTGCTGAATGCGGTCGTGCCCGCCACGGGTGATGGAGCTGGTCCTTTCGGCCTTTTCCCTTCGCTAGAGGATGCGGAAAAGTTTAGGGAGATTCTCGATTCGGGTAGTCTGGCTCAGTAGAAGACTCTCGAAAGAATCGAGGCGATATGCTATATTGCCTCAAACAAAACGCTTGGATAGCTCAGTTGGTAGAGCACTTCCCTGAAGAGGAAGGGGTCGTCGGTTCGAGCCCG
>DASVVA010000001.1:0-2572 GCA_036386775.1 Minisyncoccota bacterium | reverse complement strand
TTCCTCTTCTTCTCGAATCTGGTAGAGCCGCATGGTTGCATATACGAGAACACCAATAGCGACTAGCGAGACAAGAATGGCAAGTATGGTGACTACGGTCCAAACATTACTAATAAAGACGAGCAAACCGCTCACCTTCATTTCCGGCGTACCGCCGCCGAAGACCATCTCATAGATGATCCGGAAAAAGTACGAAAGGTTAAGAAAATGTACGCCTAATTCGGAGCCTTCCATTGCCTCTAGTATAGCGTCTCCCCTGTTACCGCTGCGCCTATTTTAAACAAACAGTCCTCTCCCATGTGCGGCGCTGTAAAGTGAGCACCCGTCGGGAGTGCTATGCCTTCACGATCAACAGTTCCCATAGGTACAGATATTGCCGGCATACCAGTCAGGTTTGCGGTAACTGTGAAAACATCCTCTAGGTACATGGATATGGGATCCGACTTCTCGCCAGCACGAAACGCAGGAGATGGAGCTGTCGGAAACGCGATCACATCGCATGTCTCAAACGCCTTCGCGTACTCCGCCCTCAGAACCGAGCGGGCAGCCTCGGCTTTGCGGTAATACGCGTCTATATAACCGCTCGACAGCACAAACGTGCCGAGCAATATGCGGCGCTGGGCCTCCTCGCCAAACCCTTCCGTGCGTGACTGAGTGTAGTCTTCCAGGAGGGTTTCACCCCGGGCGGCGTGTCCGTAACGCATACCGTCATACCGAGCAAGATTTGTGGACGCCTCTGCCGGCATGACGACGTAGTACGAGGATAGACAGTATTTGCTCGTTGGGAGTTCTATTTCGGAAATGATATGTCCCTCCGCCTGAAGCCGATCAAGCATTCCATCGAAAACCGACAGGACATCCTTATCTACCCCTTCGCTAAGCAAATGGCGCGGAACGCCAATCTTTAATGTTCCAGGGACACTCACTTTTTGGTATACGCCTTCAGGCAGAGTTGTCGCGTCCATGGTGTCGGCTCCCCGAACCGTTTCAAAAAGTGCTTTCACATCCGCAACTGTCTTTCCTATCTCACCTATTTGGTCGAGCGACGAGCCTAAAGCGATGAGTCCATGCCGAGACACCGCGCCGTACGTGGGCTTGAATCCAACAACACCGCAGTACGCAGCTGGCTGCCGACACGACCCGCCGGTGTCCGAACCGAATGCGGCAATGGCCATGTCCGCCGCCACCGCAGCTGCGGAGCCACCAGAAGAGCCGCCGGACACTCGTGATACGTCATGTGGGTTTCTGGTGTGGCCGAAGGCGGAGTTCTCCGTCGAGCCTCCCATACCAAACTCGTCCATGTTTGTACGGCCAAGAAATAAAGCGTCGCATTCCTTAAGTTTCCGTACTACTGTAGCGTCATAAGGTGAGCGATAGTTTTCGAGTATCCTTGAGCCGGCGCTTGCGATCTTCCCCTCAACAAGAATATTGTCTTTGATTGCAAGCGGTATTCCGCAGAGAAGCGGGGCAGCCTCACCATCGTTATTGATTCGTTGTTGTGCAGCCTTAATCGCCGTCTCGTCAGCATCAAAAACCTCGAGATATGCATTAAGTTCAGGGTTCTTGGCCTTAGCGACATCCACGCACGCATCCCAAAGCTCCCTCACAGAGAACTCCTTAGCTCGCAGTCCACGCGCAGCCTCTACTATTGAGAGTTCATTTAGCGGTTTAGTCATGAGAAATGATTTTCTTCACCGACAAGTGGTCGCCGTCACGCCTAGGAAACATAGACACGAGCTTCTCCGTCCACGTGCCAGGAGCCGTCGGCTCACCATCTTCTCGGAAAACATTACGAAGAAGAGGCCTCTCGGGGGCCTGTGATACATCGATATTGAGTTCATCAAGCTGCGCGATGTAAGTAACGATACGGTCGAATTCCTCTGCACGCGCAGGGAGTACGTCTTCAGCTATGGAAAGTCGCGCGAGCGCAGCCAGCTTCTTTACGTCTTCTGTTGAAGCCATAGCGGTACTGTAGCACAACGGCTTACTCTCCCACTCTATTTAAAAATTCCTCTTCGCTTATGACTTCGACACCCAGCTCCTTCGCCTTTATGAGCTTAGAGCCGGCACTTTCACCAGCCACAACAAAGGAAGTTTTCTTGGACACGGAGCCCGCAGGCGTACCGCCATGCTTGCGAACTAGACTTTCGGCTGCCTCGCGCGAAAGGGTGGGCAACGTACCTGTTATTACAACGGCCTGACCCGAAAGTGCGCTCCCTTGAGTAGTCCCCTCAACTTGCTGTATAGACAAGTGTCGTGTGAGGCGATTAAGAAGTTCGCGATTGCCTGGATCGCGGAACCAGCTCGCCACCGAACGTCCAACAATCTCACCGATACCGCTTACTGAAGCAAGTTCGTCCTCTGTAGCCGCCGCAAGGCGATCGAGCGCCTTAAACTCCTTGGCAAGCAAATATGCAGTCTCCTCACCGACATGGAAAATCGACAGTCCTACTAAAAGCCGGTCAAGCGAAACGTCTCGTGCACGCTCAATGCCAGCAAGTAGGTTATCGACCGATTTTTCCTTGAAACTTGGGAGCGCCAATAATTCATCCCGTGTAAGTTCGAAGAAGTC